>JAHEFU010000068.1:10397-12916 GCA_024645305.1 Planctomycetales bacterium | reverse complement strand
TGCGGTTCTTGGCATGCAGCACCGTGAACAGGGCCGGCAGCATGTTGCGGCGGCCCATCGTGTAGGAGACGCGGCTGCCGGCCAGCAGGGCCGCGTTCAGGGCCCCGGTGGTTGCCATCAGTCCACCCAGGGCCACGATGAAGACCCACAGCGGCGACATGATGTACTCGCTGGCCTTGACAAGGCCCGTCTTGCCGTACAGGCTGATCAGTTTCCAGCCCGGCTCACCGTCAATCAGCGGCAGGCAGGTGATCACGAGTGCCACGATCAGCACGCGGGCGATGCTTGAAATCAGGAATGACAGCCAGATGGCCCGCGGGATGGTCTTCTGCGGGTCGCGTACCTCCTCGGCCATCGCGGCGATCAGGTCATAGCCGCCGAAGGCGATGAAGGTCACGCCCATCGCCATCAGGACACTGGCCGGACCGTTGGCGAAAAAGGGCTCCAGCGCCTGCATGGCGATGTCCGGATGCCGGCTGGCGGACAGTGCGCCGAACACGAAGAACACGCCGAGGGTGCACAGCTTGCCGATTGTCAGCCAGTTCTCGGCCTTGCCCGTGACATCCGCACCCTTGATGTTGATCAGCACGAAGCCCAGGCAGATCAGCACCGCCATCAGGATGGACGGCCCGTCCTCCCAGCCCCGGCTCAGGCTATTGCCAAGATCATAGACTGCGGGCAGGTAGAGGTTGATGAGTTCCCAGAGGTAGCCCCCGAAGCCGATGGAGAACAGGGCACAGGAGATGATGATCGCCATCCACAGCATCCAGCCGGCGATGAAGCTGACCCAGGGCGGGTAGGCCTTGCTGATGTAGCTGAAGCCGCCGCCGGCCTCGGGAATGGCACTGGACAGCTCCATGTAGGTGTAGGCCGTGAACATCGTCACCAGGGCATTGAGTGCGAAGACAAGGATCGCCGCAGGGCCTGACATCTCCGCGGCCACGCCCACCAGCACGAACACACCGGCACCGAGCATCACTCCGAGCCCGAGCATGGTTGCGTCGAACAGGCCGAGGCTGCGCGCAAACGTCAGATGCGGATGCGCACCGTCCGGCTTCCCGTGATTCCCGCCCTGCTGTGTCTTGCCCTGATCCAACCGTATCTATTCTACTGTCCATCCGCAGCGATTGTTTCAAGCTCCAGCTCATTGTTGCCAGCTGGGCTCTGCCGGCCATTTGCGCGGTACAGTGTCTTGCTATCCGGTAAGGTGGTTACATGCAGACTGAATTGAATCACTCGACACAGGATCGTGATCCCGTCTGCGGCATGAGCATCGACCCCGCCGGGACGGCGCATCACAGCACGCTTGAGGGCCGGGACTATCACTTCTGCAGTGCCGGTTGCAAGAGCAAGTTTGATGCCGACCCCCATGCCTACCTGCACGGCGGGGAAGGCGGCCCACATGCCGGCCACGGCGGGCATGGCCCGGGAACAGAGGCTGGAGATTCCGCTCAGCAGAGTCACATGGGCCAGTGGACCTGCCCGATGCATCCGGAGATCATCCGCGACAGGCCCGGTTCCTGTCCGAAATGCGGCATGGACCTCGAACCACTCTCTGCTTCTGAGGAGACGGATGCCCATGAGCTGCAGCAGTACCACGCGCTCCTGTGGCGCTTCATAGTCGCCACGGTGCTCAGCATCCCGCTGCTCCTGATCAGCATGCACCACGGTCTGGCTATGCAACTGGGCCTGAACGGGCTGTGGCTGCAGCTGGCACTGGCAACGCCCGTCGTTTTCTGGAGCGGTGCGATGTTCTTCGGCCGGGGCTGGGCTTCATTTGCCAACCGCAGCCTGAACATGTGGAGCCTGATCATGATCGGCGTCAGCGTGGCCTGGGGCTACAGCCTTTACGCCCTGCTGTTACCGCAGACCCTGCCTGATGCCGCACTGCAAAATGGCCTGCCGGCTGTCTACTTCGAAAGCAGCGCGGTGATCACCGCACTGGTGCTGCTCGGCCAGGTACTGGAAGCCCGGGCCCGGGCCAGTACCGGCAGCGCCATCCGCGCACTGCTGGATCTCGCTCCGCCGGTGGCCCTGCGCATCAGTGATGACGGCAGTGAACAGGAAGTCCCGCTGGAGCAGGTGCAGCAGGGTGATCGCCTGCGTGTGCGGCCCGGTGAGAAGATTCCGGTTGACGGAGAGGTGCTCGAGGGTCGCAGCAGTGTTGACGAGTCCATGCTCAGCGGGGAACCGCTGGCAGTGGATAAGCAGTTTGACGACGCGGTCAGCGCCGGGACAGTCAACGGCCGCGGCAGACTGGTGATCAGGGCTGCCAGGGTCGGCAGTGACACCCTGCTGGCGCGCATCGTGGAGATGGTGCAGCAGGCCCAGCGCAGCCGCGCACCTCTGCAGAAGCTGGCGGACCGGGTCAGTGCCTGGTTCGTGCCGGCGGTGTTCGCCGTCGCGCTGCTCGCTTTCCTGGTCTGGTGGCTGGTCTATGGCAGGCTGGACCTCGCCATGTTCTGCGCGATCGCCGTACTGATCATCGCCTGTCCCTGCGCGCTGGGACTGGCCACACC
>JAHEFU010000068.1:0-10387 GCA_024645305.1 Planctomycetales bacterium | reverse complement strand
GGTCTCCGCCGGCACGCTCAACCAAACCGGCGCGCTGCTCGTCGAAGCGCAACAGGTCGGTTCGGAAACCGTATTGAGCCGCATTGTGGAGATGGTCGCGACGGCCCAGCGGAGTCGCGCGCCCATTCAGCGGTTGGTCGACAAAGTCGCTGCGTGGTTCGTGCCGGCGGTGTTCGTTGCCGCTTTCGCCGCATTCATCGCCTGGGCGACAATTGGCCCCGAGCCTAGGTTGCCGCACGCCTTACTGTCGGCCGTCTCGGTGCTCATCATCGCCTGCCCCTGCGCGCTGGGCCTGGCGACGCCGATGTCGGTGATGGTCGGGATGGGCCGCGGGGCCCGCGAGGGCGTGCTGATCAGCGATGCCGAGGCCCTGGAACGCATGGCCGCCGTGGAGGTGCTGCTGGTTGACAAGACCGGCACGCTCACCGAAGGCCGGCCCTCCGTGCAGCAGCTGAGTACCGTGGATGGGCTGGATGAGAACGAACTGCTGCGTGTGGCTGCCGCCCTGGAATCCGGCAGCGAACATCCCCTGGCCCAGGCCGTGCTCGATTACTGCCGGGAACGTGATGTTGAAGGTGGCGAGCTGCAGGATTTCGAATCAGTCACGGGCCGCGGCGTGCAGGGCAGCCTGGATGGCAAGCCCGTGCTGCTGGGCAGCCGGCGCATGCTGCAGGAAGCCGGGATTGACACGGCTGCGCTGGCGGACAGCGCGCAGCAACTCGAGGGCCGGGCGCATACCGTGATCTATGTGGCCCGCAGCGGCAGCCTGCTGGGCATCATCGGCATAACGGATCCGATCCGCGAGGATGCAGCGGAGGCCATCCAGGCCCTCCGGGCGGACGGCCTGCGCATCATCCTGCTGACCGGTGACAACGCGGCCACAGCCCGTTCAGTGGCCGGCCAGCTGGGCATCGACGAAGTCTTCAGCGAGGTGCTGCCGGAGGACAAGCATGCCAAGGTGGAGGAGCTGCAGGCCCAGGGGCTCAGTGTGGCCATGGCCGGTGACGGGATTAACGACGCGGCAGCCCTGGCCCAGGCCGATGTCGGCATCTCCATGGGCACGGGTACGGACATCGCCATCCAGTCCAGCGGGATCACGCTGGTCCGCGGAAACCTGGACGGCATCATCAGGGCCCGCAGGCTCAGTCGCGGCATCGTTGCCAATATCAGGCTGAACCTCTTCCTGGCCTTCATCTACAATGCGCTCGGCGTGCCACTGGCGGCCGGCCTGCTGCTGCCCCTCACCGGGCACCTGCTCAATCCGATGGTGGCCAGCGCGGCGATGAGCCTGTCCTCGGTCAGCGTGATCGGCAATGCCCTGCGCCTGCGGGGGATCCGGCTGGATCGCTGAGCAGATGGCAGAAACGGAAAACGCGGGACCGCAGTCCCGCGTTCCCATGATCAATTTTCCCCGGGGTTGGCGTCAGCCGGGCTCAGGCCGGCCTAGGCGTCGCTGGCGGCAGCCTTGTGCACCATCTCCAGGTACTTGGCCGGATTGGCGTCCACGTCATGCTTGCAGTCCTCGCAGCACAGCCGGACAAGGGTGGTTCCCACCACGTAGTCCACGATTGCGCCTTCCTCGCCGAGTTCCTCACCACTGACCAGGCAGGTCTTGAGCGGATAGTCGGCGGCCTGGGCGGCAAGCACGGCAGCATCCATCTTCGTGAAGTACTTTGCGGGATCCGCTTCGAAGTCCGTCACACAGTCCTCGCAGCAGAAGCGCACCAGCCGGTTGTCAATTACCCGGTCGATGCTCTCGCCCATCTCGCCCAGTTCATCGCCGGTCACGGGACAGGCCGTCAGGGGATATGTGTCCATCTGCTCCGCCATGATCTGCTTGTCAATCGCGGCAATGAACTTCGCCGGATCCGCTTCGAACTTGGGGATGCAGCCCTTGCAGCAGAAGGCGATGTCGCGGCCCTGATAGTTGTAGTGGAGCGGGTCGCCCATCGA
The DNA here is from genome assembly GCA_024645305.1 of Planctomycetales bacterium. Classification (GTDB taxonomy): domain Bacteria; phylum 4484-113; class 4484-113; order 4484-113; family JAFGCY01; genus JAHEFU01. Next base: position 8,434 of record JAHEFU010000068.1, on the reverse strand, counting down.
GCCCAGTTCCTCTCCGGAAACCGGACAGGTTCCCAGGGTGTACGGATGTCCAATGGCGGGGGAAGTGCTCTTGGTCAAATCACCGTCTGCCTGATTGTCCATGTCGTGGTGCATGCCTTCCATGCCGTGATCGTGATCCGCATGCTCGTCTGTCCCGGCTGAGGCCGTGCCGTCCATCTGCATGTCGCTTGCGGCAATGGTGGTTACTGCGGGATCAGAGCCCTTGGCGGAATCAGTAGCCTTGGCGGATTTGTCGCATCCCGCGGCCAGTAACAGCAGGGCCGCCAGAATCGCAATGCTCATCAGTAGGGGGGTCTTCATAGCAAAATTGCTCCTTGCCGGACGAGGGGTTCTCCCCAGGAATCCGGTTAGCCCATAAGGACTGGTGCAGGCGGACAATTGTTCGGCCGCCTGCATCCCGACTGTTATCATTGGTGCTGCCCTGCGGGGCCATCAAGAGCAAGAGGCACAGCGATGAGCAACTACATACCAAGTACTCCCGTACCCGACAATGAACCGGTCCAGGGCTATGCCCCGGGCAGTCCCGAACGCGCCGCTGTCAAGGCCGAACTGGAGCGCCAGAGCAAGCGCGTCGTGGAAGTTCCCTGCGTGATCGGCGGCAAGCGCGTGCGCACGAAACAGTTCGGTGAAGTGGTGATGCCGCATGAGCATGCCACGGTTATCGCCCGTTTCCATATGGCCGGTGCCCGGGAAGCCCAGCGGGCGATTGATGCTGCCATGAAGGCCCGTCCCGCCTGGGCCGCCATGCCCTGGCAGGACCGCGCGGCGATTTTCCTCAAGGCCGCCAACCTGCTGTGCGGGCCCTACCGCGCCCGGATGAACGCCTCCACCATGCTCGGCCAGGGCAAGAACATCTTCCAGTCAGAGATCGATGCCGTCTGTGAACTGGCGGACTTCTGGCGCTTCAACTGCAAGTACGCCGAGGAGATCTACGCGGACCAGCCGCCGATCAACCCGCCGGGCGTCTGGAACCAGCTGGAGCACCGGCCGCTCGACGGCTTCATCTTCGCCATCACGCCCTTCAACTTCACGAGCATCGCTGCCAACCTGCCGACGGCCCCCGCCCTGATGGGCAACGTCGCCGTCTGGAAGCCCTCCGAGACAGCGAGCCACTCTGCGCAGCTGATCATGGAGATCCTGCATGAGGCCGGCCTGCCGGACGGTGTCGTCAATATGCTGCCCGGCGACGGGCCGACCATCGGCAACGCCGTGCTGGACCACCCGGATCTCGCCGGTGTGCACTTCACCGGCTCGACACCGACCTTCCAGCATATCCAGCAGGTGATCGCCGGCAAGCTGGCGAAGTACCGCAACTACCCGCGTGTCGTCGGCGAGACCGGCGGCAAGGACTTCGTGTTCGTGCACGAGTCCGCCGACCCGCTGCAGGTGGCCGTGGCCCTCGTGCGCGGGGCCTTCGAGTACCAGGGGCAGAAATGCTCCGCCGCCAGCCGCTCCTATCTGCCGCAGTCCATGTGGCCGAAGGTGCGCCGGCACATGGAGAAGATGCTCAGGGAAATCACAGTCGGCGACCCGCGGGACTTCCGCAACTTTGTCAACGCCGTGATTGACAGGCGTGCCTATGACAAGATCACCGGCTACATCAAGGCCGCGAAGCGCAGCCGGGATGCCAGCATCGAATTCGGCGGCAACTACAGCGACAAGCTAGGCTACTTCATAGACCCGACCGTGATTGTGGCGAAGAAGCCGGACTACCGCACGATGGTGGAGGAGATCTTCGGACCCGTGCTGACCGTCTTCGTCTACAAGGAAAAAGACTACGAGAAGACGCTTGCGATCTGCAATGACAGCTCGCCATATGCCCTGACCGGCAGCATCTTCGCCCGCGACCGCGGTGTGATCAACCATGCAGCGGCTGCCCTGGCGGACTGCGCCGGCAACTTCTACATCAATGACAAGCCGACCGGGGCCGTGGTCGGGCAGCAGCCCTTCGGCGGCGCGCGTGCCAGCGGCACCAATGACAAGGCAGGCAGTGCACTGAACCTGCTGCGCTGGGTCAGCCCGCGCACCATCAAGGAAACCTTCGTGGCCCCGACCGACTACCGCTATCCCTTCATGGGAGAGGAATAGGCGGCCGGCGATTCTGACAACACACTGACAGGCGGAACGGAAATGACTGACAACTCATACAGCGGTGGCATCGCCGAGATCGATGTCCACTCCCTGCTGGCCGACCTCGGTATCGAGGTTGGCAACAGTGGAGCCTTCGACGGGAAATGGAGCGGCGGCGGTGAAGTCCTCGACTGCCACAGCCCGATTGACGGGCGGCATCTGGCAACGGTCGCGATGGCCAATGCTGACGACTACGAGCGCGTGATGCAAAGCTGTGTCAGCGCCTTCGAGGCCTGGCGCAACGTGCCGGCCCCGCAGCGTGGTGAGGTCGTGCGCCAGATCGGCGAGGCCCTGCGCCGCAACAAACAGGCGCTGGGCGCTCTCGTCACTCTGGAAATGGGCAAGATCCGCGCGGAGGGCGAAGGTGAGGTGCAGGAAATGATTGACATCTGCGACTTCGCCGTCGGCCTCTCGCGCCAGCTCTACGGCCTGACCATGCACTCCGAGCGCCCCGGCCACCGCATGTACGAACAGTGGCATCCGCGCGGCGTGGTCGGCATCATCTCCGCCTTCAACTTCCCCGTGGCTGTCTGGGCCTGGAATGCGGCGCTGGCCTGGGTCTGCGGCGATGCCTGCATCTGGAAGCCCAGCGAAAAGACCCCGCTGACGGCCCTGGCCTGTACGAAGATCGCCGCCGAGGTCTTCATTGCCAACGGTCACAGCCCGGCCCTGGCCTCCCTCGTGATCGGTGACGGTCCCGGCATCGGCGAACTGATGACCCACGACGAACGCATCCCGCTGGTCAGCGCCACCGGCAGCACCCGCATGGGCAAGCGTGTCGGTGAGGTGGTAGCTGAGCGCCTCGGCCATACCATCCTCGAGCTCGGTGGCAACAACGCCATCATCATCGCCGAGAGCGCCGACCTCAATATGGCGATCCCCGCCATCGTGTTCGGCTCCTGCGGCACCGCCGGCCAGCGCTGCACAAGCACGCGCCGCGTCTTCATCCACGAAAGTCAGTACGCTGCAGTACGTGATCAGCTGATCAATGCCTACGGCCAGGTGCGCATCGGCGACCCGCTGGCAGCCGGCACCCTGATGGGGCCGCTGATCGATGCCGATGCCATCACCAATATGATGGCTTCGCTCCGACTGCTGGAGGAGAACGGCGGCACGATTCTCACGGGCGGCGAAGTCCTGACCGGCGAGGAATATGCCTCCGGCCATTTCGTCACGCCCGCCCTGGCGGAAGCCCGTAATGACATGGCGGTAGTCCAGCAGGAAACCTTCGCCCCGATCCTCTACCTTATTAAGTACAGCAAACTTGATGAAGCCTTCGCCTGGCACAATGATGTGCCCCAGGGCCTGTCGAGCGCGATTTTCACCCTCAACATGCGTGAGGCCGAACGCTTCCTGTCCTGCTGTGGCTCGGACTGCGGCATCGCGAACGTGAACATCGGCACCAGCGGTGCGGAAATCGGTGGAGCCTTCGGTGGCGAGAAGGAAACCGGCGGCGGACGCGAGTCGGGTAGCGATGCCTGGAAGGCCTACATGCGCCGCCAGACCAATACAATCAACTGGAGCACCGACCTCCCGCTGGCCCAGGGCATTTCCTTCGATCTGGGAGATTAAGTCAAAGTAAAATCTGTACCAGCTGATAGGTAACATTTGCGGTCTGCGGATTGTCTAGTGATTAATGGGAGATGGCGTTCGCGCACACCCCATGTGTCATATTCTGATACTGGTTGTAGAATATTAGCTCGCCGGTCTGACCGGCAGTGCATCGGATGGGTATTCCGGATGGACAGGCACTGCAACAACATTGGAACAGGGCTGGCGGAGGAAGCGAGATGAGTACTCACAAGAATAATCTACTGCTGATTAGCTTCATGCTGCTTGGCTTGCTGCTGTTTGTGGTGGGCTGTCCACAGGGTGAGGATCCGGCTGAGGCCATGCAGCGCCGATTCAATGAACAGAATGCCGCCAAGTCCGGTTCGCCCAAGACCACTGATACCGCGGCCGTGCAGAAGGGTGCGGTTGATGAAGGCGCTGCGGCTGCCGGCATGCTTGCTGATCCCACGGCCAATCCCTGCGGGGCGGAAACCGCGGAGGCCGAATACACCGGCCCGCTGGTCACCATCACCATCGAAAGCATCGAAAATGGCATTCCTGAATACACTGGCAAGGGCAAATACAACATCCGTCTGGAGGTCCAGAGCGATGAAGTCCCGCCCACGCCTTCCATCTGGGTGATCAAGGCTTTCGACGAAGAGGGCACCGAGGTCGGGGAAACCAAGAAACACCTGACCATTCCGTCAGCCTATCCCAAGATCATTGCACTCAGCGGTTTCTACTGCTCCAGCCAGCCCTCCGGCTTCGAGATCCGCCGGACCGATGGTGAGGCGATCACGATCGAGGATTCACTGGCGGGGGCCGCCAGTAACAAGAATCCGGCAGGACAGGGCCGCAGCGCCGGCGGCGGCGGGGGAGCTCCTCCCGAGCGGGGCGCTGGTGGTGGCGGTGGTGATGATGAAGAAGATGATTCCAGCGGGGACGAATAGGCCGGATTGAAGGCTGAATTCTGCTGATCATCAGCATCAGATGGACACCTCAAGATGCCCGGTGCCGAGCTGACGCTTGCTCAGATGCGCAGGCAGACAGTGCGCCTGTTATTCGCCGTTGAAATTGCTCCCGTTGTTCCTTTCAGCTTCCGGGATTTTCAGATAATGCGAAATCACGGCCAGGCTGCCGGCGAAGTCCTCATTGCGGATGAGCACACCCTTGGGGGCCTGCAGGTGGATCGGGGCGAAGTTCCAGATGGCCTTGATCCCGCAGTCCACCATCTTGTTGCACAGTTCCTGGGCCGCCCAGACATTCACGGTGAGGATGCCGATCTCCACGCCGAAGATCTCGATCACCTTGGCCAGATGGTCCACATGCAGTACGCGGGTCCCGGCGATGTCCGCACCGATGATGTCAGGCGAGACATCGAAGGCGCCGCTGACCTTGAAGCCGAATTCGCTGAAGCGGCTGTACTGCAGCAGGGCCTGCCCCAGTTTGCCCACACCGCAGAGGACGGCGCGGTGCACTTCATCGAGACCCATCGTATTGCTCAGGGCCTCGATCGTTGCGCCGATTTCATAGCCCTTCTTGGGCTGGCCCACCAGATGGATTGCCGCCAGGTCCTTGCGCACCTGGGTGTCACCGATCTGCAGGAAACTGGCCAGTTGCCGCGAGTTGATGTGCGAGGCACCCTGTTCCCGAGCACGTTTGGCCAGCAGGTAATAACTGTAAAGCCTTTCTACTGAGCTGCGGGAAAGGCCGCTGCCACGTTTCAGGCCATCCTTGCCGTTTGGTTTGTCGTCCATGAGCTCTCGGTATCAGATATTTCAAATTTGATTATAACGCCAGTCAGATCACGATTTCCACTGCCCCTGGCAGACTCCTTACGAATCTTGCAGAACCATGGATCCATGTCTGGCCAGTTGAAAGCCCACGCTTACTGTCCACAGGTCTCACTACGCAATCTATTTGTTGTGCAATCATTCACGCAAATAGGAACTGCAAACCGTGAATTTTCCGGAATGTCCGGATACGCCTTTAAACTGCCGCGCTTTTGTACTATAATTACAAAAGTTGCCGGGGAATATTTCTTAACCTGAACTTAAGACACTTTCCCATGGAACAGATGTAAGGTTTGACCAGTCTGCAACGATGGTATAACTGACAGGTTAAATCCGGCCGAATTGTCAGGTGGATTCTGTCCGGTTGGGTAAACTTATATTGCCAGATTCCTTCTGTGGATGAAGAGGCAAGGCGGTCATACTGTGATTTTGAACAGGTGCAACAGAATTAGGGGAAGAAACCGCAGGGGTTTCTCCATCATTGAACTTGCCATCGTACTGGCAATTCTGGGCATTGTTGCGACCATCGCCGTTTCCAACCTCTATTCAGCAATTCCCCATACCCGCCTGGAAACTGCGCAGCTGCGCATGGCGGAAGTGATGATGATCGCCCGCAACCAGGCTCGTAGCGAGGAACTGAATACCCGCGTCATCCTCAATCCGGACGACAGCACATACTGGATTGAGTCCCAGGACCGCGAAACACTGGCCTGGTCCAACAGCATGCCCGGCAGCGGGGTAGAAACCATTCCCGCCGGGGTGACCATCTCAGATGTGACATTCGGCAGTAATGAAGTGCAGTACACCACCCGGGGCTCACTGCTTGTCGGCGGTACCATCACGCTGCTTGCAAGCAATGGGGAAACGATAGATTTGACAGGCAATATCACAACGGGAAGATTCAGCAGGCAGGGAGGCAACCTCCGATGATCTTGGCAGTAATCCGCAAACTGGGACGCATTGTGATGCCCAGCCGGAGCGGCAATCCAGGGGGCTTCAGCCTCGTGGATGTACTTGTCGGGCTTGTGCTGCTTGCCCTGGCGCTGATGTTCGGGCTGCAGGTATCAATCGCCTCCAGCCGCGTGACCCAGTCAAACATGTATGTCAGCTCAGCCGCCAACCTGGCTGAGGTAAAACTTGAGGAATTGCGCAACCTGGACTACAACCTTGTCCTGGACGGTGCTGACGGTGGAACACTCAATGACCTCGGGGAGGCCGGCGGGATCTTCACCCGCTCCTGGACGGTCGTGGAGGATTCTCCAGACACCGATCTCAAGGAAGTCACTGTCGTAGTCAGCTGGGACCGCATGGGCCAGACCAGCAGCTTTGACCTGACGGGAGTGATTGCCCAATGAGGATCCCAGCCTCCATCCGTCCGCGCAGATCCCCGGCTGGTTACAGCCTGATGGAACTGCTCGTGTCCCTGGCCATAGCCGCCGTCGTCGGCGGGACCATTGCCACCGTGATGCAGAGCCAGATCCAGCTCAGCACGACGCAGAACCGCAATATGCTCAACCAGGCTGACCTGCGCGACTGCATCAACTTCATGACCGAAGAGATCGTGACCATGGGCTCAGGCGTTGTCGAGCCCTATATCGAGGTGGCGGAACCCACGGAACTGCGCTATGTCGGTGACCTGAACAACGATGATGTCTGGGAGCGGATCCACTACTTCTACGATGTGGATTCCCTGGAAGTGCGCCGCACCCTGTCCCAGAGCACGGATGCCGGGGCGAACTGGACAACCATCGGCACTGATGTGCTGATGCGCAACATCGGTGTTATCAACTATACGTATTTTGCGAATAATAATCAGGCTCCCGTGACCGATGACGAGATCACGGCAGTCGAGATCAGGATGACCATGGATGTTCAGGCTGATCAGACCGCATTTACAGGCGGGCGGGTCGGTGGCCAGGCCATGGTCGGTCGCATGACGATCCGTAACCGCAAGATGAATTGATTGTCCGGCACAGCGGACGGGAGAGGAACATGTACTTATCAGCAAGAATACATTACAAGAAGAGCAGACGGGGATCGACATCGATCCTCGCAATCATGGTTTCGCTGCTGCTGACCATCCTGTTCACGGCCACGCTGTCGCTGACAATGGTGGATGCGGAACTGGTGCATGACCATACGCGCAACAAGAAGGCCTTCCAGGCAGCGGATTCCGGCCTGGTGCACAGCCGCAAGGTGCTGGCGAATGCCCTGTCCGCCTGGAACATTCCGACGGCCACAACTCCCGCTGACGTTGAGACCTATGCCCAGGACGCTGAATCCGAAAATCCGAACGGCAACCAGGACATCTCCCTGATCATGGATACCGGCACGAAGGTCGGCGATATCATGCCGCGCAATCAAGTCACAACATCCGTGACGCTGGAAGATCCGGCGGATGGTGTTGTGGCACCGATCGTGGGTTACGACACCGCTGTCAACATCTGGCCGACGGAGGTTGAGCGTCCCGCCGCTTCCGATGCCAGCAAGCGCCACGTCTTCCATTACGACTGGAGCGTGACCAGCCAGGGCCAGGCTGACCTCACCAGCCAGCACAACCAGGCTACACGTCTGGAAACCGGCAATTTCGAACTGGAAGTCAAGCGACCGAACTTCGCCACCTACGGATACTTCACACAGACGATGCAGAACCAGTTTGATGACCAGCTGTGGTTCTTTGAAGGTGAGGTCTATGACGGCCCGGTGCATGTCAATGCAGGAGAAGGCGAGGGCGTGGCCGCATTCTACGGCGAACCGGTCTTCAACGGTGCCTTCACTGCGGTGCAGGGCAGTTACGAGGAGTCAATCCTCGCGGGTGGAGCCAATCCGCAGTTCAATGCGGGAGCCACCTGGGGTGTTGACCAGATCAGCCTGCCCGAGAACGGCTGGTCGCAGCTGCGCGCTTCGATCGGCGATTATGCCAACATTGACTCCGGCAC
>JAHEFU010000067.1 GCA_024645305.1 Planctomycetales bacterium | reverse complement strand
TGCTTTGCAGCTTGAGCTGGCCGACCAGGGTCGTGGAATGGTCCAGGGCGTACTCCAGGGCCGCGCTGTAGCTGTGGGCATCACTGTGCGCGATGTTCTCCCAGTCCGGATCCCCGATGAAGATGTAGTCCGCATTCAGGTAGGCCCGCATGTGTGGACTGAGTTCGGTCTGATACAGAGCGCCGATTGAAACATCCATACCCCCGCTGCCCAGGGCGGAGGAACTGTCCCCCGTGGGCAGTTTGAGCATCGTACGCAGCGCCAGCGCTTCAGATCCGTCAGCGCTTTCACTGAGGCTGTGCTTGTAGCCCAGCCGGATGTCCCCGATCCCGAAGCTGTCACCCTCATCATTGAAGACAGGCCCGTCGCGGGTCACGATCGTGTACTGGTACAGCTTGTTTGGGTAGTCGTCACGCAGGCCGCGGGGCAGGCCGAAGAACTTGTGCCAATCCGTGATGATGCCGTCCATGGTCCCGGCGCTGCGAAAACGCAGGGGGATGACAGCCACAAATTCACCGTTTGCGGTGCCCCTGCGGTATTCGCCGCTGAACTGGTACTCCTCGAAGTCGAAGGAGGCGATAATCCCGCTGTCCAGTTCGCGGATCATCACATTGGCCATATCCATTTTGAAGCTGAAGCTCTGATGACCCTCGCCGATCAGAAGCGCGCGCTCCGGTGCCGGGGTCAGGAAGATCGCGTTCGTGGGATGCATGTTGATGATGCCCAGCGGTCCGAAGAATTCCAACTCCAGGCAGCTGTCACAGCTATTGCAGTCATTGCAGCTGTCGCAGGCGCAGTCCGAACGCTCATCATTGCAGCCGCAGGCCATATGTCCGGCAGGAGCGGATTCCAGCAGGACTTCGGTGGCGGACTGGCTGTCAGGAACAATCGGGTCGGGAGCATTGTCGCGCTCGATAGCACCCATCTGCTTTGCATTGCCGGAGTTGACTATGCCGTCGCGAGTGGAGTCCGCCTGCGCCGCCGTGCAGACGAGAATCCAGCAGGCGGCGAGCCCCGCTATCCCTGTGGCCTTCCTCACCTGAGCATTATACAGGGGGCGACTTCCGCCGCGCGCACTAGCGGCCGAGGCTGCGGCGGATACTGTCCTGCACCCTGTCACTCTGTCCGGCATGTTCCAGCCGGGTGATGCCGGAGATGTTCACGTAGGTGTGACCGCCCCGGAACTGCCCCGCACTGCGCATCGCGGTGTTGCTCGGTTCGATGGCAATGAAGTCATCATAGACCTCAGTGATCTTCACACCGTTGTAGTGCGTGCCGTCATTACCTGTGATGTTGAGCTCGGTAGCCTCATTCATCAGCTTCTCGCAGAGTTTCATGTGCCTCCACCTCCAGGGAGATTATAGCCCGGCCAGTGCCCTGAGATCAAAGGCCACCGGTAGCAGGTCGCTTCTCAGGTAGAGCGGGTGCTTCGGCTCACCGCTGCCGTTGACAGCCAGGGCGGTGGCAGCTATCCGCTGATCCAACAGCAACCTGGCAACAGCTCGGCTGCGGCTGTTGAGCCGGGCATGGTTGCCCCAGGCCACCACCACCACCCCTGCCCTGCTGGCGATGTCGATGATGTGTCGGTCGTTGTCATCCCCCACCGGATCCTGCGGATCCTTCAGGCCCTTTGGGTCAGTACTGCGCCAGCCGAACACATTCGTCGTGATCATTCCGCCCATCCCCCAGTCCCAGGCGAAGCCCCGGCAGCGGCGGTTGGTCGGGTCGTCCCTGTCAGCGGTCGCCGTGGAGGGGTTGAGGCAGATGAAGTTCACGAAAGGTCGCTCTGCATCCCAGATGCGCTCCAGCGTGTAACGGTAGCGCTCACAGGGGGAGAACACGGCAGCCGTGCGGCAGTCTTCGAGGGCGGGGATCACGGGGATATTTTAGATGCGGGAATTATTGCGGGTTGGTAGAATCTGACTGGCACTGTCCAGGGGGGTATCATGAAATCATTGTTTGTTATACTGCCAATGGCCTGCCTGCTTCTATATTCCGGATGCAACAAAGCACAACCAACTGCGGCGCTTCATCCAGTCCCAACATATTACAGTTACGATGGCCGGCATGAAGTGCTGGCATTTCTGCATGAGGATACGCAAGCACTTGGGACTGCCCAGGGAGACGAGTATGTCAGTGAAGTGCTGGCTGCACCGGTCAGTATGTTCTACAGGGACACCGACAGGGAATGGAATTCACTTGGTTACGGATTTCTGCCTGAAATCACATCAGTCAACGGTCACACCTTCCTTTATCCCGCTGATCCACCACAGCTGGGCAGTCCTCCTGAGGAGAAGGTAATCCGCGAAATCCAGGATGGCGAGTTAGTTGATGTCTGCAGACTGCATGGCCTGAGCGGAGAGCTGCTGCGCAGGCACCCGGGTGCCATGGGCTATCGGATCGGGGAGGTCTTCCCGGGGACGGCGGGAGCGCAGCTGGATCTGTTCATCATCATCCTCTACGAGAATGACGTTGAAAGAAGCGGCACATGGCGATATCGCATGTCTGCCAACAATGAGGTTATCAGCGTTGACAGGATGCCACGATTGGATGTGGTTCAGGAAACGGATGAACTGCTGCTGCGCTTCAGCCCGATCAGCTGGCGTATCAATCGCTATCGGAAATCCGATCCTGCTGAGCAGATAGACATCGTGGCAGATGACGGAGAACGCATCCGGTTTGAACAAGGCTTCGAGCCGGTTTCGCTCATTGAAAACACAGTGATCCTGTTCAACCGGCAGGTGGGAAGTGTCTGGCAGTATGATCTGCTGACGGATGAGAAAACCATGTTGAAGGATATCTCGCAGGAACAACTGCCAAACAGTCATCTGATTTTCCGCGAAGAAGTGGATAATCCGCTCGACAATCCGGCATAGGCCGAACTTCAGCTCTGCGTGCATTGCAGCCTGACGCGGTATAATCCAGCTAATGGACACTGATGTAAAGCAAGAGTACAAGCCACCAAGGGACCTGCCAAATGGTGAGGGTGAGGCGGAGCTGGCAGTCAGCCGCGAAGCCTATGTGGACCTGCTCGTGGCTGCCAATGTGACGGACCCCAGGGCCTGGCCAGAGGGCATGCAGGAATGTGCCGCGCTGCTCGCCAAGATCCGCGAGATTGAAGCCGCCGGCATCAAGGCGCATGGCGAGTGGGACTGGGAACTGCTCGATGAGGAAAGCCAGGATGAATATGACGATTCAATACTGCAGCTGGACCGTCTCCGTAATCCTGGGAAGCCCGTCCTGATCTCGGATCTTTAGGCCCTGGTATGTCTCATGAGTTGCTATTGGAACGGCAAGCCGTTAAATTCCTGCGCAAACTTGATCCGGGAACACGCAACAGGATCGTATCTGCGATTGAATAGCTGGCAGAAGAGCCACGACCTCCCGGATGTATGAAACTCAGGGCGCATGAGAATAAATGGAGAATCAAAATGGCAGCTTCAGAATCAGATACAAGGTCGATGACAATAACAAGGTGGTCACGATTCTATCCGTGAATGATCGCAAGGATGCATATTAGGGATACTACCCAGTTGTCCGTTCCTGTTCAGATTCCAGAAACACTTGCAGCCCCGAGAAGTACTTCGGTGCAATCATCGCAAGGAACTCCCTCTCGTTGTCAAACAGCTTCTGCCAGCGAGCACCTGAAAGTTTCATGAAGAAGTCCTGCGAAACCTCGCTCTTGTCAATGTAATGATGTAGATACAAGGCACCATAGTTGACATTGGATTCGTAGTTACCCATACCGTGAACACGACGCCTGTTCGTGACTCCCAGCAGATGTTTGGCAATTGGCTCCAGATGCTCTTCCGTTCCAAATCGGCACATCATACGTAATGCCAAGCTCCTGACATCATCGCTACCATGACCTAATAGCCCAACAAGATCATTGATGGACTCATCCTTGAGCAACAAGCCCAGACAAGAAACTGCCCCAAGCACGGCATCTGCTTTATTGTGCTCTATATATTTTCGTGCAAATTCAACTCCGCGCATGTCCTGCTGGCTGCCAAGCTGCCATAGGAGCGAGTTCACCTGATAAGGTCTCGGGTCCGTGCTGGTCAGCACATCCACGACAGTGTCGCCAATCCGATGATCTCTGAAGCGTGCACAGATATCGTTGGCACTTGTCATCGCGCCGTAATGTGTCTTTCCCACAAACGGCAGAACAACGGGCAGGATTTCTTCTCTCCTCATGTTGAAGAATGGACTGCTGTTGATCTTGTCCATTAAGTACTCGGCAACAAAAAGTCGCTTTTCCTTGCGCAGCTCATCTAAGAAGTAATCCAGCGGATCGATTGAATGGCAATTCAGGCTGAGGAAATGCAGAGTGAAATAAATATCACAAACCTCGTACTGGTCCTTGATGCCTTTTCGCTTCTCCACTATCAGAGGAATAAAGCGCTCATCCGCAAGCTCTCTTGCCTCATCATGCGCAACGATTGCAACACTATGGTATCTGGTGTCTTCAGGATGCGTTAGTTTGGTACGGTCCTGCATCCGGGCAAACAGATCGTCCACATATTGGCGCAATGCGGCTTCGTCTTTCACATCTCAGTCCGGTTGTCCAGTGCGCTTTGCAGGGTCGCGGCATCTGCATAGTCCAGCTGGCTGCCCGAGGGCAGGCCGCGGGCCAGGCGGGTCGTGCGCACGCGCTGTGGTGCTTCCGCCCCGGCCTTCTGCGCCTCGCTTGTCAAAGCCTCATGCTGCTCATCCAGTTCCTGGCGGATGTAGAGCGCAGTGGCTTCCCCCTCGGGACTGGCATTCATTGCCAGGATCAGCTCGCGCACACTGCCGCTGGCAACGCGGGCCAGCAATTCGCGGATCCGCAGGTCCTCCGGCAGTACTCCTGACAACGGGGAGATGGCTCCGCCGAGAACGTGGTACAGGCCGTGGAAGCCCCCGCCCTTCTCCAGGGCGATGGCGTCCAGCGGGGATTCCACCACGCAGATCAGGCCGTTATCACGGGAGCCATCCTGGCAGGTCCGGCATTCGGCACCGTCCTGGCTGAGGCAGCCACAGACGGGGCAGTGCGTGACCCGGGCCACGGCTTCATTGAGGGCATGCGCCAGCGCGCTGATCTCTGTAGGATTCTTGTCAATCACGGCCAGGGCCAGACGCTCCGCCGCGCGGGGGCCGATGCCGGGCAGGCGCGACAGGCGGTGGATCAGTTCAGTGAGGGATTCGGGCAGGGAGGCCATTACATCCCGAGCATGCCACCCATGCCGGAGGGCATGCTGGCGCTCTGCACGGCTTCCATCACTTCATTGTTGCGGGCCTCGGCGGCACTCAGAGCGCTCTGGGTGGCGGCAAACACGAGGTCCTCGAGGGTTTCGACATCCTCAGGGTCCACGGCCTCCGGCTTGATCTTGACGCTGATCAGCTGCTTGTGGCCGTTGACGACCACCGTCACCAGTCCGCCGCCGCTGGAGCCTTCCATGCGCTCGCCGGCCAGCTGCTCGCTGGCCTTCTCCATGTCTTCCTGCATCTTCTGCTGGAGGCGCTGGGCCTCCTTGAGCATCTTCTTCATGTTCATTTGGGGTAATACCTCGCCATCAATTGTAGCCGAATCACCTGCGCCGCCCCGCCGCCGGGTCACGCTCGAAGTCGTCGAAGGCATTGATGTCATTGGCGCTGGAGCGGTAGATCCCGCGGCGGTATTCCACCTCCAGGTCGTAGTCAGCCCGATCCATGCTGAGCTTCAGGCGCACCTTGATTCCGTAGTCACACCGGGCCTCGTCATCCTCGATCGGGTAGTCGAAGAAGCCCATTTCCTTCAGCTCCTCAAGGGTGCCGTAGCGCTTGTGCGTGCGCAGGAAGCGGTCCTCCATGGAGCGGATGTCATGCACGGTGTTATAGGCCATGCGCTGGGTATCAAACTGACCCGCATCGCGGCTGGCACTGATGTCGTAAAAGAGATAAGCGGCGATCGCCAGGGCGATGCCGAGAACCAGCAGGCGTGCGAAGAGCGGCATTTCCTTCTTCGGTTCGCCTGTGCGTGGGTCGTATTCCATCCCGCTGCCGGGATCAGAATGTCTTGTTGAAGTAGACGGCACCCTCGAAGAGCTGCAGGACGTAGAGCTCATAGCGGGTATCAATGCCGGCGGCTCCCATGTCGGGAATACCAGCCTGGATAAATTCCGTCCGTTCAGTCGAATAACGGTCGGTGTTGCCCGTTTCATTGCTGCCGAAGCCGAAGATCATGTAGCCGGTCACATTCGTGGCCCACTGATAGTACTCATTGCGGAGGCTCACGAGGTTATCCACATGGGGATAGGCTGATGCGCTGAGCACCGGGACATAGGCGAAGTCACCCGGGCTGAAGTAGTCATCCAGGTCCACGCCCCACTTGCAGTTCTGGCTGAAGACTGCGGGGGTGATGGCGCCGAGCGGCAGGCCCTCGCTGTCATGGCGCAGGATCTTGGCCCCGGTGATGCTGTCATCAAACACGGTCATGGAACCACCGCCGCCGGCCTGGCCTTCAATGGAAGCCAGCAGGAAGGGATCCAGCAGAGGAGTTGAATTGTCATTGAGATCGGCCACGCTTTCGAGGTCAATCTGGTCGGGGGCGATGGTGAAGCCGAAGACGTTCTGCATCTTGCGGGAACCCACACCGGCAGCGCCACTGAAGACATTGGCGGGATACTCGGAGAGGGCATCATCGAGCACGAGGGAATCGAAATAGCGTTCGTAGTCCGTATTGCCGGCTACCAGGTTGGTGGCCCGGGCGTTTGCGATCTGCTCAGCCACGGAGACTGCACTGTTGTTGCGGTGCCCGAATCCGCCGAGCACGCCATTCGCCACATCCCATTGCGCCGGGTAGGCCATGCCGCCCTGGGCGTACAGCTCGCCGTCGCCCAGCGCCTGCCATTCAAAGGGTGCCATGACATCAATGGCCACGCCGGGGTAGTTGCCTTCATGGTTCTGGGCGTACTGTGCGAGTGCCACTTCGATGTTCGCGCAGTTGCCGCGCACTGCATTCTCCTTAGCTGTAAGGGATGCCTGGCGGACTGTGGGGGCTAGGATGATTACAAGCACACTGACAATGCCGATAACGACCAGCAGCTCCACCAATGTAAAGCCCTGTTTCGTTTTATTCATCACAACCCCTCTATGGCCGAACTGGATGTACGTCGCTGCAACCAAGATATATTACACCGTTCCGTAGATTCTATAAACATCGGGTCCAATCGGGAGTATCCAGCCAGTGGATCACCCCGTACGCAATAAGACGCCTGACCTTGCAATCGGTTACAAATCCCGGGGAATCTGCAGGATAAATCCCGTATCAAGATTCAGGGGGCTTCAGCTCTGCTTTTCGCTGATTGCACCGTTTTCATCCAGCAGGCGCTGCACATCCCCGGCCCGGCCCTCCAGCCTGTAGCTTTCCAGGTCGGCGGCCAGCTCCAGCCTGAGTTCAACGCCATCCTTGCTTCCTGTGCTTTCCGTGACCAGCTCATCAAACTCCAGCAGTCCGTCCTCCTGCAGCTGCGCCAGGCTCGCATAGGCCCCATGCCGCAGCAGATGGGCCTCCTGCGCATTGTGGACGTGGTTCAGTACCGCCAGCAGGAGATCCAGCCGGGCCTTGTCCAGGGCTGCATCCAGGCCCTCAGCGGGCTCCACGGGAGCATCCGCATCTGGCACGAATCCATCGAGGGCCGCCTCTCCGGGCAGGGGCAGGAAGTTCTCCCCTCCCCCCACGGCCGCATAACTCAGGATCTCACCCGCCTGGTCAGTGGCCAGCCGCTTACCGGACAGCTCCGCCACCACGGAATACCCGAGTTTGTCTTCATTCAGGCTGAAGCTGAACACAGTCCCAGAGCTGGAGCGCGGTAACTGGCCGCTGAAGTCCAGCCGCTCGTAATACAGGCCGCTCAGGTCCTTGAGTTCTCCATAGTGCTGGTAAGCCCCGAAATAGCGGTTCTGGGCGGCCACAAGCGTGCTCAGGGCATTCCTGAGGATGCTCTCCACGGCATCCGTGCCGGAATTCATGTATGGCATGATCCGCATCCGACCACCGGATTCCTGCAGCCAGGCACAGCTGCCGCCGAAGGCCACGGCTCCATACCAGAGGTTGCGCTGGGCATTGCTTTCCTTGCCGGCCCGGTGCAGCAGCAGCACACCCTGGGCCGGGCGGGCCACCTGGTAGCCGAGGCTGCTGTAGATGGGCCGGAAGCTGTCCTGTGGCAGGATGTTGTTGCGGGTCAGTTCCGCCAGGCTGAGGTAGGAGCGCAGCTGGTCGTATACCTGCTCCTGGCTGTTGTCCACCATGTCCAGCAGTTCCCGGGCGATCTCATCCATTTCAATCCGGCTGCGGCTGCCGATCTCCCCGCTGGAATTAACACTCCAGACACGGTCCTGCTCCCAGGCCAGCACATCGTAGTCCCGGCGGTAGTCATCGATTACCTGGAACACCAGCAGGCCGTTTTGCAGCAGCCACTCGCCGTTGGCCTCTACGTTGTAGACCACCCCCTCCTGCTCCAGTACAGCCGGGAAGAGGTTAGCCAGCATGGTGTAGCGGCCCTTCGTTTCATTCCATACCCGCTGCCGGGTGGCCAGTTCACGCAGGAAGAGGTGGGCCGATGGGGCCGGCTGCTCCGAAGCCACGCTTTCCTGCGGCAGGGGCAGCTGCGGCAGGTCCGACTGCGCCAGCGCGCTTGCGGCCGGCAAAACCAGCAGGAAGATGGCCAGACTGAGGCTCAGTGTCTGATGCATCCGTCTGACACCCGCTCCGGACTGCTTGTTGTGATCACTTGCATCCATTGGTTTCTGACGCCTGCGGCGTTTCCTCTGTTACATGACCAGCAGCCCGGGGGATCAGATGTTCGGCT
Organism: Planctomycetales bacterium; assembly: GCA_024645305.1. GTDB lineage: Bacteria > 4484-113 > 4484-113 > 4484-113 > JAFGCY01 > JAHEFU01. The sequence continues at coordinate 4,125 of JAHEFU010000067.1, read as the reverse complement.
TCGGATCCCGCGGATGGAACTGGTTGTTCTGATAATAGGTGCGGAAGGCAGCTGCCCGACTGCGGTATTGCCGCTTCCGTTCATCGTCCTGCGTAAGCTCCATCATCGTCTCATACCACTGCGCAAACATCCCGTTAAGCGGGTAGAAACTGGGCCGCACATGACTGGGGGAGACTGGTTCCGTGATCGGGATGCGCTCCATCCCGAGCTCCAGCCGCCTGAGCTGCTCAGCGGGATCAGCCGTCAGGGTGGCCCAGCCATAGTAATGGTCTGGGTAGTTGTAGGGATCAAGTTCCAGGGCTGCTTCAACGTCGCGGCTGCCCGCCGCCGGGGCGGGATTGAGCATTCCGCGCAGGAACAGGGCACTGGCGGCGCGGGGATTCGCGGCAAGTGCCGCATCGAGGTCCGCCCGGGCACTTTCCACCCCCGCTTCCCCGGCTTCCGCGGCCAGCGAGGCCCGCTGGTAGCGCGTGATATGGTTGCGGGGGTTGTAACGGATCGCCAGGTTCAGCAGTTCGAACTTCGCCTGGCGCTTCTCCCCGCTTTCCACCGTCATGCCCCGCAGTTCATCGAGGATGAAGCGCTCGAAGCTCAGGGCCGGGGCCCGCAGCAGGCTCAGGAGGATCAGCAGGGCACAGGCAATTTGAAGGGGAGCCAGACGGAAGCCTGGCTGCACCGCTGCGGGGGCCGCCTTGCTGGCGGCATGGCTGCCGACAGCCAGCAGGATTGCCAGGCAGACGTTGCTTGCGGTAAACGTATAGTCGAAGTCCACCGCCGCATGCGCCATGCTGCCGCCCACAGCGGCCACGATTGCCAGTTTCCAGGGCAGGCTGTGTTCGGAGCAGAGCACACGGTGAGCCCACCAGAAGAATCCGGCAAGCAGCAAGAGCACAGCAGCAAGCCCGGCGATGCCCAGTTCGCAGGCCATCTGCAGGGGCCAGCTATGCGGGTCCACGCTGTAGTAGATGTAGTCCTTCTGGTACTGCGGAAAGACGTAGGCGAAATTGCCAAGCCCGATTCCGCGGAGCGGGTGGTCGAGGAAGATCTGCCAGGCGGCCTCCCAGAAACGCAGGCGGCCCTGGAAGGAATAGCCGGAGAAATCCGTCACCCGCGCCAGCACATCTCGCACGGGCGGCATGGCCAGCAGGCCGGCAAACAGGGCAGCCAGTCCGAGGGCACCGAAGCCGAGGGCTTTGCCGTAACGGGCCCGGCCGCTCCAGAGCATGGCCAGCAGGATGAACAGGATCTGCAGGAAGAAAAACACCCAGGCGGCCCGCGAATAGGTCAGCACCAGCGCCAGCATCATCAGCAGACTGGCGGCAAGCCCCGCAATCTGCATGCTGCGCTTCTCCGTCTGGCTGGCCAGCATGATGCCCAGCGGCCAGCACAGGAGCAGATAGCCGGCAAAGGCGTTGTGCAGGCCGAAAAAGGAGGTCAGGTGGAAATCCTGGCTACCACTGTCCAGCCAGTCAATCAGGCCATAGACCGCGCTGAGCGTGGCGGCACCCACCAGCAGCGGCAGGAGGATCCGGCCCCGCTGGGGCGAATGCCTGAGCGCTGTGTCCGCGATGATCCAGCCACAGGGAAAACTGAGGATGTACAGGGACAGCACCTGTCCCTGGTAAACCGCAGGCAGGAAGACCAGCAGTGTGCAGACGGCCAGCAGTACCGGCAGCAGCCAGTTGCGATTCCTCGGTGGGGGGCTGAGGATCAGGCACAGCGCGGCACTCAGGGGCAGCAGCACATGGGCCAGCAGATAACCCCAGCCGCTATAGCCTCCACCCATCAGTGGCAGGAAGGCAACGGCGATCAGGCCCAGCGAAACGGCAATGTCAGGCCGGGCACTGGCGGGCCCTCTGCTGGTCCCGGGGGCATCCATCAGATCTGCGCGCCCTGTTGCCAGTACACGAGGAAGTAGGCTTCCTTGACGTAGTCAAACGGCACGTTCACGTATATCACACCCAGCAGCAGGATGAACATCGCCGGGACGAGGATTGCCAGCCGGGTGAACAGGATCGGCTCGAACTTGCGGTTCTGTTCCAGCGCCGGCGGCAGGACCCACATGCGGTACATCAGGCGCATGTAGTAGTAGGCGCTCATCGCCGTCGTGATCAGAGCGAACACCACGAGCGTCAGCAGCAGGTAGTTCGTGAAGTACAGCGCCATGCTCTTGAATACGAAGAACTTGGCCCAGAAGCCCACCGTCGGCGGCAGGCCGACCAGAGAGATGATGATAATGCTGAAGATTACGGTCAGCATCGGGTTGCGACGCACCAGGCCGTTGTAACTGTCCATATGGTCGGTACCCCCGGCGGACTCCACGGCCATGGCGGCGATGAAGATCCCGAGGTTCATGAAGAAATAGACCATTACGTAATACAGCGCGGCATAGAATCCCTCGGTCTGTTCCATTTCCGAGGTGGCCTGGGCTGCAGCCAGCACGCCGATCATGATGTAACCCATGTGGCTGATGCCCGAATAGGCCATCATGCGCTTGAAGCTGGTCTGCTTCAGGGCCATCACGTTGCCAATCACCATTGACGAAATGGACATCACGGTCAGCACCGGGATCCAGATGAACTTAAGGCTGATGAAGGAGATGAACAGCAGGCGCATCAGCACCGCATAGCCCGCCGTCTTGGGGAACACCGAGATGAATGCCGTGACCGGCGTGGGTGCACCTTCATAGACATCCGCCACCCAGAGGTGGAAGGGCGCGATGCCCAGCTTGTAGCCGATGGCAACGAGGATCAGCACGATTGAGAATATCACCGCCGGCATGTAGGCCACGCCGCCCGGCGTATCACGCAGGTAACTCTGGATGTAGTAGAGGTTCGTCTCGTTGGTGGCACCGTAGAGAATGCTCATGGCGAACAGCAGCGCTCCACTGGCGGCGGCACCGGTGATGAAGTACTTAAGTCCGGCTTCCAGGCTGCGCAGGTTCTTCTTGTGGAAGGCCGCCATGATGTAGCCGCAGATCCCGCCGAACTCGGTCATCACATAGACCGCCAGCAGGTCAGAGGATCCGACCATCAGGTCGTAGGCAATGGTGCCGGCCAGCAGCAGGATGATGAATTCCACCCGGTATTTCTTCAGCGGCTTGTAGCCTATCAGGGCGAGGATGATCATGATGTCGCCCCAGTCCAGCAGCTGCTTGAACATCAGGGCATAGGGGTCGATGGTTTCCAGACCACCCCACCAGGTACCGAGGCCGTAGCCGAAGTAGCGGCTGGTGTAGTACATCATGTGGATGGTCATCACCAGGTTGCTCAGCAGGGAAACAATGGCGATCCAGCAGGCCAGCAGGAAGTTGTCGCGGCGGCTGAAGATCTCCACGAGGCAGATGATGCCGACACCGATCAGCAGGGCGATTTCCGGGGAAAGCAGGTAGTAGGAAGGCTTGCGCCAGGCCCATTCGCCGAACTGCTGGATGGGGACGCCCGCAAGGTATGAGATCCGGCCCCAGATCAGGTAGAGATTGTAGAGAACTATGTCGGCAACGGGACCCATGCGGACTCTATATATAGCATAAAGCGGAGGGCTGGGCCCTCCGCTTCATTGTTGTTCGTTGTGTTGTGCTCAGTTGACTGAGCGCGGGATGTAGATCTTGTTGCGGCTGACGGTGTTACCCGGCACAGACACGGAAATCGTCACCGAAACTTTTGTATCACTGACGCCGGTGCAACTTACCTGCGCACCGCCGATGCCGAAGGAACTGCCTTCGTTCATCGCGAAGCGGTTTTCGCCGATGGCGAAGTAGGCGGTTGACACGACACCGATCTCAATCACGCTGTAGCACTGCAGGGAACGGGCCACCTGTTCCACGGTCTGGGTCGCGAAGATCGTCGCCAGATAGACCTCGATCTCGTTTTGGTCAGTGGAACCGGACCTGGGAGGCTTGAGCTTGTCGGGAATCGCTGAGTTCACGAGGGTCAGCGGATCCACACGGCCGGTTTCGGGAATGAAGCCGTCCGGGTTGTCCTCGTCCCAGGGCGCTGTCAGGCGACCCTCAAGGTCGTTCTGCTTGGCCCGCAGGATGTCACGGGGATCAAGCTCCATGAAACTGTCCACGGGGTCAAGCTCCACGACCTCTTCATCCATGGCCTCTTCATCCGTCAGGGCTTA
>JAHEFU010000257.1 GCA_024645305.1 Planctomycetales bacterium | reverse complement strand
CTGCTTGTTCTGGGCATCCCAGTAAACCAGCGCCGGCGAACCGCTGATCACACCGGCACTCACACCCCAGCCGAGGTTGGCGCCGCTGGCCACTACACCGATGGTTCCCCAGTTGCTGCCGATGGCATCATCGCTCAGCGCATAGAAGACTTCGCTGGCAGTGCGGTCAAACACGGCAAAGGAAGGCCGGCCATCCGCCATCACGGCGGAGATGTCTCGCAACTGATTGGAATTGGAAGTAAAAATCGTCTGTGGCGTGGTGAACACCTGGTCCTCGACATAGTTGTAATCCACGTCGTAGCCGCCGCCGCCGCTTTGCAGGGAGACCACGCCGGGCACTCCGCCGACATCGAGGATATCCACCTGGCCACCTGTCCCACTCATCATCTCATTGATGCGCCGCGTGTCCAGCGGCTGGTTCCAGAGCGGGTCATTGCCGTAGTTGAGGGTGACGACGGTGCGGTCGCTGCTTTCATATACGGTGGAGATATAGGGACGGTTGTCAATCCCCAGCAGTGCAATGTCCTCGATCTCAACCACAGGGTTGCCTGAGGCGACTATGTCCAGCTCGGTCATCTGCCAGCCTGCACTGGCTGCCACACTGAACTGCCTGGCGGCGAAGCCGGTTGCGCCGTCCTCGTCGCGTACATACAGGGCAACTGACCAGTTTCCGGCTGCGACCTGCTGCGTCAGTGTGACACTGCCGGGCTCGGTGAACTCGGACTGGAAGATCCCGTCCACGATGAACCAGAAGTACTCCAGCGGGCCGCCTTCCGGGTCAGTGCTGGCGGAGGCATCCGTCTTGAGCTGGAAGGGGTCCACACCAGCGCTCTGCTCAATCGTGAAGCTGGCCGTCGGCGCCTGGTTGCCCAGTCCGGACAGGTCACTCGGTATGCCCTCGCTGCCACTGTCAACCGGGCGCAGCCAGTAGGCTGCTGCGCCATCAGCGGCCGCGTCGCTGTGCACCTCGTAGTACAGCCGGCCCTGGGCAGGTGTATTCAGTGCGTCACCGAGCGGGCTGGCCTGCAGCTCCGCGATGCTCGATGGATCCGCCGGGGCTGCCGGGTACTCGCTCTGCGCGCCCTTGTAGATGTTGAAGGAATCCACGCGCCTGCCGAAGCCGATGCCGATCGGGGAGATGTCGGCGATGTTGATCTCGCCGTTGCCATCTCCGTCCACCACGGACTCCACGCTGGCAACCGGGAAACCGCCGTTGTTCGTCTTGCCGAAGTGCACGGCGATCGGGGTCAGGTCGGAGACGTTGACCTCACCGTTCTGGTCGTAGTCACCCTGGTTGCGGTAGTACCAGTAGAAGAAGTTGCGCGTCGGGTCATAGTCCAGATCGATCTGCGAGTTGCTGCTCAGCGGAGGGGCGCTGGCGGTACGGGCGGGGGTAGTCGTGTTGCTGTCGAAGCTCAGCCTTGCCAGCAGGCCGGAGCCGCTGAAAGCGGATGCCTTGTCCGGATGCAGCATGCAGATGCCGATGTCGACTGTACGTTCAGCGGATGGAATGGCGATGCTCAGGGCATCCTCGCCAGCCCAGTCGCCCGTGGTGATAGCTGGCTTACCGGTTACAGTCTCCGGCAGGGTGACGCGCAGGTAGGCCGCGCGCAGCTCTTCCGTTCCGCTTGTGCGGATCGTGGCAATCGGCTGTCCGCCCTGCACAGTCCAGTCGACGGACAGGGAATTTGCTGCCAGTGTGTCGTAAACCCCGCCGGGGAGAATCTCAATCGCGACAGTCTCCTTCTCAGTGGCATTTACCGGTGCCTGTTCATCCAGCGATGGATTATGGTTCACATTGTCCCTGCCACGACCGCAGGAGCAGCAGGCGAGCAGCAGTACAGTGATCAGCAGATGTTGCCAGTAATTGTGCATGGCGAAAGTCCTCCCGGACCATATCCGCGCATTATACCCGCCTGTGACCGGCATGGAATCCCGCTTAACATATGACGGTGACTCAGCGGGTATGATCTTCCTGTGACCACATATCCCGAACAGGTGCACCGCAAGCTGCGTGAACTGCCGGCAACGCCCGGCGTTTACCAGATGAAGGATGCGCGCGGGAAGATCCTCTACATCGGCAAGGCGCTGGTGCTGAAGAACCGCGTTGCCAGTTACTTCGCCAGCACGGCGGAGAATGACCCGCGCATCGCCCAGCTCGTGACGGAGATCCGCGATCTGGACTGGATCGTGGTACCCACGGAAATGGACGCCCTGATGCTGGAGAGCTCGCTGATCCGCCAGTTCAAGCCGCGCTACAACACGATGCTCAAGGACGACAAGTCCTACCCCTACGTCAAGATCAGCATGAACGAGAAGTTCCCGCGCGTGATGCTGACACGGCGCTACCTTGACGACGGCGCGCGCTACTGGGGGCCGATGACGAGCGTCGGCCAGGTGCGCAGCGCGATGAAGTTCATCGCCGGGATGTTCCAGCTCAGGACCTGCAAGCTGGAAATTGACGACGAGCACAAGTACCACAAACCCTGCCTGGACTTCCACCTCAAGCTGTGCAGTGCACCCTGTGTGGGTTACATCAACGAGAAGAAGTACGCAGCACTCGTGCAGTATGCCGTGGACTTCTTCAATGGCAACTACGGCACCGTCGTGGATGAGATGAAAAAGCGCATGTGGGAAGCGGCGAAGGGCAAGGACTACGAATCGGCGGCGCGCTACCGTGACCTGATCGAGGCTGCCGAGAAGAGCTTCCAGCGTACGCGCATGATCGGCAAGCCCGGTGAGAACTACGATGTACTGGGCCTGGCGCGCAGCCGGGACAAGGCCTGCGTACTGGTGATGCCGGTGCGTGACGGGCGGCTGATCGGCGACCGCAAGTTCGTGCTGGACCACAGGCTGGAGGACAGCGCGGACCACGACGTGCTCAGTGGATTCCTCAAGCTGCATTATGCCAACCCGCAGAATGTACCGCCGGAGCTGGTACTGCCGCATGAACCACCGGACGCCGAACTGCTCCGCCAGTGGCTGGGTCGCCTGCGTTTCCAGGCGCTGGAGCGTCGCGGCGAGGCCGAGGAGGTGGCCCTGCTGGCGGGGAGCTTCGCCGAGAACGGCGAGGCCGGAGTCGTGGAGGAGCTGACGGACGCGGATGGCAACGCGGTTTCCATCACGGACAGTACCGGTATGCCGATCCGCCGCGTGGTGCTGACCCTGCCCCGGCGCGGCAAGAAGCTGGAGCTTTTGCAGATTGCCAACCGCAATGCCCAGGAGCGCCTGCACACCGTGCTGCTGGGCGGCAGCGGGGACTACGTCGTGACCCCCGGGCAGAAATCCCTCAAGGCGCATCTCGGCCTGCCGGACTATCCACGGCGCATCGAGGGCTACGACATCGCCAACCTGCAGGGCCAGCAGGCCACGGGCGCGATGGTCGTCTTCACCGGCGGGCGCAAGGACGCCCAGGAGTACCGGCATTTCAACATCCGCCTCAAGCAGACCCCGGATGACTACGCCATGCTGCAGGAAACGCTGTCGCGCCGCCTGAACCGCCTGCTGACTGACCCGAAGTGGCAGCGCAGCGTGGACCTGGTGATGATTGACGGAGGCAAGGGCCAGCTCAACTCAGTGCGCCAGGTCTTCGATCGCATCATGGACAGCCCTGAACTGACGGGCAGCCAGCGCGAACTGCTGGAGGGCATCAAGCTGTGCAGCCTCGCCAAG
>JAHEFU010000066.1:12325-13017 GCA_024645305.1 Planctomycetales bacterium | reverse complement strand
CCCAACTTCTTCTGCGACTAAAGCCGCAGCTCCTGCCCACTGCCCACTGACTACTCCTGACTGTCTTCCTCAGGCATCTCCACCACGATGCGAAAGCCCGTCATGGCGTCCGCAGTGTCCTGCGGCAGGGCAACGCGCGCGGCACTTCTTGCATCTTCCATCCCGCTGGCCCAGCTGCCGCCACGCACCACGCGCAAGCTGCCGTCGCTGCCTACTGTATTGGGCTTGCCCTCTGGCGAGGCATTGCTGTAGTTCATCGTATAGACATCCTCGCACCATTCCGCCACGTTACCATGCATGTCATACAGGCCGTTCTGGTTCGCCTGGAAACTGGCAACACGCGCCGTAAGGCGCTTGCCGTCCTCGCGGGGGGCCGGGTCACTGACATCTCCGAGCAGCTCCGCCGTGGCCTCCTCAGCCAGGTTGGCATGCTTCGTGCTTTCGGCACGGCTGTCGCCCCAGCAGTAGGCACTGTCAGACCCGCCCCGGCAGGCAAACTCCCACTCCGCTTCGCTCGGCAGGCGCACCGTCAGGCCACTGGCCTTGCTGAGCCACTCGCAGTACTGCTCCGCCTCCAGCAGGCTGACACCCACCACGGGGTTGCGGTCCGCGTCGATGTCAGTCAGCCCGGCCTGCGCGGCTACGCCCACCGGCAGGCTGGCAGCCGCATCCGCACTGTCATGTGTGGGCTG
>JAHEFU010000066.1:0-12281 GCA_024645305.1 Planctomycetales bacterium | reverse complement strand
TTGGTGGTTTCATGCACCGCGATGAAGAAGGGCTGTTCGATCTGCACTTCGTGGCTGGGCTTTTCGTCATCAGGCACACTGTAGCGTGTCGCCGTGTCAGGAACGCTGCCCATCGTGAAGCTGCCCGGGTCAATCCGCCGCAGTTCCAGCGGGAAGGGGCTGTTGAGCTTCAGGCTCAGAAGTTTGCCGTTCAAGTCCCAGGACACCCGGCTTTTGCCGCAGCCCCCACTGGCCAGTAGCAGGGCAGTTGTCGCTGCCAGTAATATCAATGACCCTGTACGCATATACTCCCCCGAAAAACTGAAATCCCACTCCGCCTGTAGAGACGCATTTATTTGCGCAATTGTTGCGGAGACACCGGGAAATTCGTTTCACAATTGCGCGATCGGATTGAGAATGACAGAAGGATGTGATCCTTGTATGGGGAAATCAACTGGATAGTGTGCAGATTGTCAGCGCTCTTCCAGCCAGCTGTAGATCAGGTAGTAGCGCAGCACGCGCTTGATGAAACCCTCGTTCTCCTCGTTGGGGACCAGTTCGCTGATCAGGATCGGGTCGCTGCCGTAGCGTCCCGTCCACTTCTTGTAGTTGCCGGCACCCTTGTTGTGGGCAATTATCACGCCGCGGATATTGCCCTGGCCGAGCTGGTCATAGAGGCTGGACAGGTTGGCGGCCCCGAGCCGTACATTCTGCTTTGGGTCACGCAGTTTGCCGAGGTCGACGCCGAGTGAGTAACGCTCATTGAGCCACTTGGCGCTTTCCGGCATCAGCTGCATCAGACCCTCGGCCCCGGCCCATGAGATGTCCGCCGGCTTGAAGTTGCTTTCCTTCTTGATCACGGCGTAGATCAGCGCGGGTTCCACGCCGAACTCCTGCGCGGCGGGAAGGACAACATCGTCAAACGGCCGCGGGTAAGCTTTTTGCAGGACATAGTCCAGCAGGGCAGCCTCACGTACCACGCCGCTTTCGAGGATCTCCGTGGCCCGCCACTGCACACCGGGCAGTTCCATCACTGGCTCGTTATTGGCAATCCGAAAATATGCCAGCAGCTGGCTGTCCGCCAGGCCCTCGGCGTCAAGTATCTCCGCGGCATTCGTCGTCAGTCCCAGTCCGGCGAAGTATTCTCCCGCACTCTCCGGCAGGGCCACAAGTTCCGGTGCCGAGACGGTGAGTGGTTCAATGTCCGGGCCGGCAGTCACCTCATAGTAGTTCCAGTGCCTGAGCTCGATCCCCTTCCGGTAGCTGTTGGCAGCCGGCAGGTCACCGTCCTCACGCGCGATCCAGGCCAGCCAATATCGGGCCACGGTTGCCAGTTCACTGCTGCGCTCGCTGTCCATTCCGTCCAGGCTGTTCCCGGCAATCTCCAGCACACGTTCACATAGCTGGCGGGCAGCACTTCGGCTCCCGCTATGGATCAGGAGCGGCACAAGTTCCTCGAAGGCGCGGGGGTAGGATTCCGACAGGGCAGAGCCGTCCACGACCCGCTGCAGGTACTGGATCGAACTGTCAACATTGAGCGGGTCCTGCACACGCTTGAGCACGAGGTAAGCCTGGAACCAGGCATCACTGCCCCGCGGCCCACCGAGTTCTCCGCTGCGCCGCAGCTGGGTCAGGGCAGTGTTCCATTCGGACTGGCCACGCAGCAGCATGCCGTACTCGTAGTGGATCTCCGCGCGGGAGGCAGCGGACATCGTTGCCACATTCGGGTCGTTCACGAGAGTGCGCATGGCAGCCAGGTCCGCGGCTCCGCCATAACAGATCGCCTCGCCGATGCGCAGCTCCTCCCAGGCATCGCGCGCTGCGACATGGGGGCGCAGGCGGATCAGCAGGGCTGCAGTATCAGCCTCACGTTGATTGGCAACGGCCCAGTCCGCCAGGGCACGGAAAGTGCCGACGCTCATCTCGAGCTGCAGCTCACCACTGGCATCCATCAGCGGCCGCAGTGGTTCCTCCTGCGGTTGCCAGTTGGGACTGTTGCTGTTTCCTTTGTTGCTGAATGCGCCGAGTACGCCGCTCAGGCTGTCCAGCGCCAGGGCACCACTGCCCTTGCCACCACTCGCAGCCGGATCGAGCAGCAGCGCGCGCTGAGCAAGCTCCCAGGCCCGGCCGGGATCAGCCGTTGCCAGACTGTGTTCACCAAGCGCCTGCAGGGATTTCTGCTGAGCCCAGGCTTCCTGCAGTTTGTCTATTTCAGTCAGTCGGGCATTGGCCAGCTTCGGACCATCCGTACCCGCATAGTCGGCCGCCAGTTGCCAGTCAATCAGGTTGTAAAGCGTGCGACCGTGCAGCAGTCCACCTTCACGGCCAGCTTCAGTTTCAGTTTTCAGCAGTTCAGCCAGAATCTTCTGCACCTGCTGCTTTTCAGCATCGTCACCACCGTAGCGGTATGAGCGGGCGAGGTAATATTTATGCCAGCCACGCAGGGGCTCGGGCAGCTCGCCGTTTTTAATTGCCATGAATTCATTGCGAGCGCTCATCCAGTCGCCGCTCAGCGCATGGCGGTAGCCCTCGAGATAGCGCAGCACTTCCCAGGCAGGTGTATCAATGAACTGCTGAGCCTCCGGCTCCGCCGTGATGTCCAGCACCTGGCCATCCGTGGAGGCCTGCAGGCTCCTCAGGGCCAGTTCGCGCAAGGCAGCGGCCCCGGAGTTGTCCACGCCGTACATTTCGCTCAGGTAGCTTGCCCGCCCGACATTGCCTTCCACCACCAGTCCGGCCACATAGTCCGCCAGACGCTGCTGGTTTGCCGGGTCAGCCGCGCTGAGCTGCCGCAGGTCCTCCACGGCGCTGAATTCACGGCCATAGCGCAGTTTCTGTTCGGGCGAGAGTAGCTGCTCCCAGAAAATGCCGACGACCGCCGCCAGCAGCAGAGCTGCGATCAGGATGATGCTGAGAATGGTCTTGAGAATCTGCAATACCTGTTGTTTATCGGTGCAAACGTCGACGGTTTAACCGGAAATCACTTGGTCAGGAGCCAATTCACGAGGGTATCGAGATCCTGTTCACCCTGCGGGAAGGGCGGCATCTTCATCACCCACTTGGGGTCGTGGCTCAGGCGATTGCCTGTGTCCTTGTATTTCGAGGCATCGCGGACGTATGTCTTGAGCTCGGCCTCATCCCATTCGGCGGCGATATTGCTCAGGGCGGGGCCGAGGCCGCTGCCTTCAAGCTCCCTGCCATGGCACATGGTGCAGTTCGCAGCAGCAAAGATCTCCGTGGCATCCGCCGGGGGAGCGGCCTGCTCACCGCATGGATTACCGGCATTATCTGCGGGCGGAGTGCTGTGTGTTTCATTACTCACAGCAGGATCAGCTGCCGGCACCTGGGCCTTCGTATCCGTGCCGGCATCGTCAGCGGCCGGGCAGCCGCAGAGAAACAGGGCGCCGACAGCAATCAGGGCAATGACGCTCGTCTGGTTGATATACAGTCTCATGCGGAAATTATAGGACAGAGCCTGCCCTGGCTTGCGGGTTTGCAGCAGTTCCGGACTCAGCCGATGCGATAGCGCTGCACGGCCGGGTTCACGCCCTGGGGCTTGCCGCCCTCCCAGACATAGAACCCCGTGCCGCTCTTCACGCCGAGCTGGCCGGCCTCCACGAGGCGCTTCAGCAGCGGACTGGCCTTGTAGGCGCTGCCGAACTCCTCCTCCAGCACATTGCAGATGAAGAGGATCACATCCAGGCCGACGAAGTCCGCCGTGATGATCGGGCCCATCTTGTGGCCGAGGCACAGGGTGCACTTGTCCGCCTCATCGGGGGCCATCACACCCTCCTCCACCACACGGATCGCTTCATTCACGAAGGGCACCCACATGCGGTTGATGCCGAAGCCGGCCTTGTCCTCCGCCGGGATCTCCACCTTGCCCATGTCCTGGCAGAGTGCCACGACCTTGCTGCAGGTGTCATCGTCGGTCAGCAGGCCGCGGATGATTTCCACGCCCTCCTGCAGCGGGACAGGGTTCATGAAGTGCATCCCCATGAACTTCGCCGGGTCACTCACACCGGCGGCCAGGCGCGTGATGCTGATCGAACTGGTGTTGCTGGCGATGATTCCGCCGAAACCCTTTTCCTTCAGGGTCGCAAAGATCTGCAGCTTGATGTCCGCACGTTCCACCGCCGCTTCGATGATGATGTCGCAGTCCAGCAGATCACCCAGGTCAGTCGAAGCACTGATCCGGCCCCAGGCACTGTCGCGGTCAGCCTGGCTCAGACCACGCTCGCCACCGCTCTTCTCGAAACTGGCGACATCCGGTCCAGGTTCTTGCCGATGGTGGCCATCCCGCGGTCCACATTTTCCTGGGAGATGTCCACCACCTTCGTGGTGAAACCGCTCTGGGCCGCCACCTGGGCGATGCCGTTACCCATGGTGCCGATGCCGATCACGCCGATGCTCTTGAAGCCTGACTTACTCATTGCGTTCCCCTGTTTCATCCGTGATTAGACCCCCGTGCGGGAGCGTTGCGAGTTTATCAGATGCCAGCTGCGGGCGCTTCCAGGAGGCAGTCCAGCCACCGCTGCTTGCCAGTTGCAATCCGGTCTCAATCACATCTGCATCCGCCGAACCGCTATGCTCTCAGCCAGCGGAAAATGATACATAATCAGATCATCTTCTCCGGGAGGATGTCGATGGAAATCAACCAGGCGCACCTGCATCTCATGCTCAACCACGTGCCCGTGCTGGGAAGTGTGGTTGCATTGCTGCTTCTCGGCAGTGGCCTGTTGGGAAAGAGCCGGGCCCTGCTGACTGCGGGGCTGGTAGCCATGCTGGTGGTGGGTGTTGTCACCATTCCGGTGTTCATCAGTGGAGAGCCGGCCGAGGAAGTGGTGGAGCACCAGCCGCATGTCAGCGAGTCCGCGATCCACGAGCATGAGGAAATGGCGGAGAGTGCGCGCTGGGCCGCCCTGGCCGGGGGGCTGTTCGCGCTGCTGGCCCTGCTGCTGGGGCGGGACCGGGACCGTTATCCGGGCTGGACCGGCATCACGGGTGCGCTGTTGTCACTGGCAACCGTTGTGCTGATGGCGCTGACTGCCAACCTCGGTGGCAAAGTGGCACATCCGGAACTGCGTGGCGACGGCCTGCTGCCCTTTGGCAACGGCCGCAGCCAGCCCGCCTCCCCCGGGAGGCGACATGAGGAACATGACGACGACGATTAGGCCTGCTCCCTAGTCCGCGATGCCCGGGTCCTCCATGTCCACCCATTCGAAGATGATGCGGCCGTCCGTTTCATATGACAGTTCGCGCTGCTGGCTGGCCCACTGGGCGAACGCAGAGCGCTGCTCCTTGCCGGTGTAACCGGGTCCGTAGGGATCCTCGTCCATCGGGAAGCCGTCACCGCCGATGGCCAGGAAGTCCGTTGTCAGGAATGTGTATTCCGCGGCCGGGTCGATCTCCACATACTCGCCATCGCGCAGGATGAGCGCCGAGACAAGTTCCATGTCCTCATACTGCAGGCGCAGGCCACTGACCTGCGGGAAGCCACCGTCGCCATACTGCAGGCCGGCATACTCCAGGATGGACAGCAGGCGCTCCCCGCTCATGGGCACCTTCATCAGGAAGTTGTCATAGGGCAGCACGGCGTACAGGTCGCCGAACGTCACCTCGCCGCTGTCGATCCCGGCGCGGAAGTTGCCGCCGTTGAAGAAGGCCACGTCACTGTCCGTGGCTGCACGCATCGCATCGGAGATCATGTCCGCCATGGCGTTTTCCTCGCGGCGGATGTTGTCAGCGCTGAAGTCCTGCAGGGCGCGGCAGACGATGACGTCCATCTCCTTGGAGAAGCGCGCATCGTAGTCCGCAATGAAGGCCTTCATGCCGTCATCCTCCGGCTTGTCAGGGCTCATCGGCACATATTCGTTCTCGTACTCCGCCAGCCGGAAGCGCTCATCCTCGGACTCGCGTGTGAAATCCAGCTTGAGCACACCGATCTGCTTGCCCCACTCCCAGCTCTGGGTGACAACCACATCACCCACACGGGTCGGTTCGTCGAGTTTCGTATGCGTATGCCCGCCCACGATCACATCCAGCTCAGGCACGGCTTCCGCCATTTCCACATCGCGGCCGTAGCCCTGGTGGCCGACCGCGATCACGATGTCCACGCCGATGCTGCGCATGTACTGGGCCAGGGAGCGCACGATCGGCACCGGGTCATAGACCTCCACGTAGTCGGACACGCGCGGATCGGTCTCCCCCAGCAGGGTTTCCGTTGTCAGCCCGATCACGCCGATGCGGTAGTTGCCACGGCGGAAGATGTGGTAGGGCTGGGAAACCGAGACACCGCGTTCCTTGTCAATCACGTTACAGGACAGCATCGGGAAATTGGCGTCGGGCAGCCGGCCGCGGATCAGGTCGTAGCCGAAATCGAACTCATGGTTGCCGAGCGCCATGGCGTCATAACCCATCTGGTTCATGCACTCGATGTCCAGGAAGCCGGTCAGCAGGTTGCTCATGGGCGTGCCCTGGAAGACATCACCGGCATCCAGCACCATCCAGTAGTAGTCGGTGTCAGCCCGGGCTGTCTGGATAGCCACGCGGCGGCGGGCCATCCCGCCCCAGTCCTGCTCGCCGTTGTGGCGGAAGGGCAGGATGTGCCCGTGGCTGTCATTGCTGCTGATGATGCCCAGCTGCAGCTCTTCGGCCAGGGCCGCCGTGCACAGGGCCAGCAGCAGGCCGAGGGCCAGGCCGGTCAGTTTCATGGTCACGATGCGCATGTCTTGCTCCATTCATGGCGTCCGCAGACACGGCACGCCGGGAATGGCAATAGCATAGCGCCGGATGGCCGCTCCCGGCCAGCATTTCCGGGCAATTCCCGGCAGCAGCATGCGACACGGTCTCAGGACCTGTTAATTGCCAATTTCCCCGAGCAAGTGGCTGACGGCAGCCTCCAGCTGATTGTCAATGCCCTGCTGGAGCAGGAGCGGATCGATCGGGACCATAATGTCCGGCACACATCCGTTGCCCTCCATGTCGGTACCGTCAAACTTCATGTTCAGGTAGCCGGGCATCCGCAGGTAACTGCCGTCCACCAGGCCATAGCCGCTGGTGGAGATCACGTTGCCGCCGGTGGTTTCACCGATCACCGTGGCGATGCCGTGGTCCTTCATGATGTGGGCGAAGATTTCGGCGTTGCTGTAGCTGTGGGGATTGACCAGCACCACGATCGGGCCTTCCCACAGCAGCTGGCGGGCAGCTTCCTTCTCAGTGGCTCCCGGCAGCTGGCGCCAATAGGCAGCCTCGCGGGTCAGCATCTCCATGATTTCCACGCTGGTACTGCCACCGCCGTTGAAGCGCACGTCCACGATCAGTGCATCCTTGTCATAACTGTCCGCATACAGCTCTTTGCGGAACTGCACGAGGCTCGACATGTTCATCCCACGGATGTGCTGGTAGGCGATGCGCCCGTTGCTGGCTGCGTCCACTCGGGACCGGTTGTCGCGCACCCAGTCCCGGTAGGCCAGGCCACGTAACCCGCCACTGCTGACGGGTTTGATCTCAACCGTGCGGCTGTCCCCGGCGTCCTCCCCGAGGGCATCCCGTGCAGCCTCTGCGTTGGCAACTTCCAGCCGCAGCGGTTCGCCGGACATGTTGGCCAGCATGCGCGCCCGGTTGCTGGCCTCGGTGATCTCCTCATCATTGATCCTCAGGATCACGTCGCCCACATACAGGCGACTGCCATCGCGATCCGCCGGGCTGTCCGTCAGCACTTCGGCGATCCGCCAGCCCGGCCCGCTGTAGCCGCCGTCGTAGCGCACACCGAAGTCCGCCGTGTTGTCAGAGGGGGCTTCCTGTTCACTGCCACGCACGTAGTAGCCCATGTGGGATGCGCCCAGCTCGTCGATCATCTCGCGGTACAGAGAGCCGAACTCCGTATATGTGCCGACCTCCTGCACGCGCGGGCGGTAGCGCTTCAGCACATCATCCCAGTCCACGCCCATCATCTCCGGATCGTAGAAATAGTGCTTCAGGGCGCGCCAGCCCTCCACGAGCATCTGGTCCCAGCGCTCGTAGCGGTCAATCACCTGCGTACAGCTGCTGTCCACCCGGCCCCCGCCGCTGGACTTGCTGCCGCGCATGTCCAGGTAGGCAATCCGGCCTCCCTCGTTGTAGTACAACCGCTTGCCATCCTGCGTGAACTGCAGGCTGCCACTGCGCCCGCTACTGAGTTTGGCAATGTCACGCTTCTCGATTTCATAGGTCCACCATTCGACGTCACCGTCATGTCGCGTGGAGTAGATGAGGAACTTGCCGTCAGGCGAGAACAGCGGGGAGCGCGCCCCACCCTCGTTGCGGCGGATCGGGAAGGCCCGCTCGTCGATGCGGTCCAACTTGACCACGACTTCCGGGACATCCGCACTGGCCTCCTTATCCTTCTTCTTGCCCGCCTTGTCACCTGCCGGCGCCTCATCCTTCTTGCCGGCCTCAGCCTCGGCAGGGGTGTCCTCGCTGGCAACCGGCTCGGGCTCAGGCATGTCCTCCTCGAACAGGAGTTCGAGGTCATACTCTTCCTGCTCCGGATCGAGCTCAATCAGCATTACCTCTGACCCCGCGGACAGTCCGGGGTAGTAGGGCATGTATACATCACCGTAGCCCTCACCCTCCCCGAAGGCGATCCACTTGCCGTCCGGGCTCCAGACGGGGCAGCTGTTGCCCTCCGGGGAACGCGAGACGTTGATGGGCCGCCGGTCCTCGAGATTCATGATGTAAGCATTGTCAACTCCGTCATAGTAGGTCTCCACGAAGCTGATCCACTTGCCGTCCGGGCTCCATTCGAAGCCCAGGCCTCCCGTGATCCCGAAGATTCTGCCGTTGTAGATGACCTCCTCGCTCCCGCTGTCAATGTCATGCAGCAGCAGGTTGTGCTTGCCGCTGTACCAGATCACCCTGTTGTCAACCGGCGATACGTCCGGGCCGACTTCGTCGTCAGGCGTATCGCACAGGCGGGTCTCCTCCAGTGTCTCCAGGTTCAGCATGTAGACGTCAAACTGCTCCTCGCGGTCCGACAGGTAAACCAGGCGCTTGCTGTCCGGCAGCCACTCAATGCTCATCTCCCGGGCCGCAGTCTCCACCACATGATGCGCCTGGGACAGGTCCTGGTCAGGCTTCTCGTCATCCTTGTATCCCTCCGGGTTCTTCAGGATGTAGATGTCACCGCTGACAACCAGGGCAAAGTAGTTCCCGTTCGGGCTGAGTTTGTACTCCTGGATATCAGCCCGGAAGGTCTGTTCCTCAACCATCTCGTGCGCCGGATCGTCGGCAAAGCTGACCTTGATGCGCTCCGGGATGCCCCCCGCGGTGCTGAGCACGAACAGCTGGCCCATCTTCTCGTAGATCAGTTCATCGCCATCCGCACTGAGCCGGGGCCAGCGCGGTCCGTTCTTCTTCAGGGTGGTGAGCTGCACGAGGCCACCGCCATCCGCGTTCATCTTCCAGAGGTTCTCATGACCATCGCGGTCACTCACGAAGTAGATCAGGTCTCCATCGGGGCTGGGCTGCGGCCAGCAGTCCTTGCCATCGTAGTCCGTCAGCCGGGTATGCCGGCCGCTGCTGCGGTCAAAGGTATAGAGGTCATAGGCAAAGGTGCCGTGGTAGTTCTTGCGCGACCAGCTGCCCGGCTCACGGCAGTAGACCAGCCGGTCACTGCCACCGAGGTAGCGGCCGAAGACATGTCCATCATGATCTTCATTGCTGACCCGCTGCGGATTGGAGCCATACAGGGGTACCTCAAACATGGACATATCCCAGAGCTGGTCATAGAGCGCAAATTCCAGCACGGCACTGCCATCGGGTTTCCAGTCCGCGATGTAGTCGCTTGTGCTGTCCCAGGTCAGCCTCGTCGGTGGTCCACCCGTGACAGGCATGCTGAAAATGTCCCAGTTGCCAAAGCGGTTCGAGTTGAAGGCGATGGTCCTGCCGTCCGGGGACAGCATTGGACCCGTGTCATATGCCACGTTGGCCGAAAGCCGCCTGGCGGGACTGCTGCCATCGCGTGGTGCGGTCCAGATGTCCCCCCAGCAGCTGAAGAAAATGGTCTGCCCATCAGCGCTGATCTCCGGGCGAGACAAGCTGCGGGCCTCTCGGGCTGCATGGACGGGGCTGCATACAGCCATGTACAGTGCGGTAATGAGAAGCAAACTGCAGAATTTCATTGCTGAATCCAGACTATGAGGGTCATGCGGGGCATCCGCGTAACTATGATTACACATTCCAGAAATCAAGGAAAGCCTGTCTCCGTCTGTACCATCCACCTGCCGACACAATTCGCAAATGACCAGCCACACGACAGACAGCTCGTGCTGGGAACGCTTCAGGAGTGGACATGGTTCAGCAGGAAATGCTGCAAGACTGGACGGACTGACATCTTGCCGGCAACCGGCGTTACAATCAATGTCCGTGCTGGTAAGAGACCACAAACGTGAAGCTCAGCGCTGGGCCAAGTTCCCGGCCACGATCCTGTTCGTGACCGGTTTCGTATGGATGCTCAACTCCTTCTTCGAATTCGACACGGGCGCCCTGTACAACCAGACCAAGACCGGCCTGGGCTCCTTCCTGGTACTGCTGAACCTTGTACTGGTGCCGATGGCCTGCTTCCTGGCCGGGCTGGGCATCCTCTATGTGAAGCGCTGGGCGATCTGGCTGGCCGGGATCACCCCACTCGTGCCCTACGTGCAGGTACTCATTGACAAGTTCACCCGCATCGACCAGAAGTTCGGTGCCTACCGCAACGGTGGCAGCATGGCGGACTTCCAGAGCGGCGTGATGACAGCCCTGGCGGTACTCTGCCTGACCGGAATCTACATAATGATCGTGCTGCACCTGAAGCGCACCATGAAGCATCTCTTCATGAGTGAGCAGTGGATCCGGGGCAACCTGCTGCCTGATGCCCAGGGCAACCGTACGCTGAGCATTGAGACCGCCGCGAGCGACATTGAAGCCGGGGATTTCTGCATGCTGATGCCGGACATTGAAAGCGACGAATCAGCCAGCTAGCTCCCGCAGGTCCACCACGAAGACCTGCAGCGCCGTCAGCTCCGCATCCTTAGAGCTGGCTGCCGCGTAGATCCCCCCCTTGAGGTCCTGTTCCAGCTGCGCCAGCAGTTCCACGCTCGCCGCAAACCGTGGTGGAGGGTAGCGCCGCTGGAAACGTTCGAGGCTGCGGGCGAAGAAGGGCGGGAAGACCTTGCCACCACGCCGCAGCTGGCGCATCCCGCTGAAGCGGCGCTTCAGCTCGTTGACAAGGCGGAAGGTCTCCGGGGAGGAGCGGTACCACTCCAGCAGCAGTCGGTCTGCCTCCGGAACGCAGCCCATCACACTGTCCGCCAGTTCATAGAATCTGGCGGCCGGGCTGCCCTGCACGGTGGACTCCAGCAATTCATCGGAAACCGGGCCCCCGCCCTGTTCCATTGCCAGCGCCAGCTTCGCCAGTTCCGCATCCGCCAGCGCCAGCTGTTCAGTACTCAGGTACAGCAAGCGCTGGGCCTGCCGCTGGCTCAATTCCAGCCCGTAATGTTTCTGAGCCCGCCCCAGCAGCCAGCGCAGGGCACTTTCAGAATCGCTTTGCCGGCGAATGTCACTGAATCTGGCCTGCTCCTTCCAAAGCGTGAAGGCCTGGGTCTTCATACGGCGGTCCTCATCGCCGCGCTTGTCCGGATCGCTGAAGAGCTGTGTACAGACAAGCGTGGTCTCGGGACTCAGGCGGCTGAGGATTTCGGCGATGCGTTCGCTGTCTCGCTTGCCGGGTTTCATGTCAATGATGTCAACGTAATGGAAGCAGCGCTCGGTGGCAAACAGATCCGCGGTGCCAAGCTGATCGAAGACGGCCTGCACATCGAGTTCTCCAGCATAATGCCGCGCAGCTTCCACACCGGGGGGCAGCACTGCCTTCACGGCCTCGGAGAGGAGCAGCGGATCCCGGGCCACGATCAGGTGCAGGGGCATTGCTAGTCGTTGTACTCGGGCCAGACTGGCTTGCGCTTGCCGAAGTGCGCCGCGAAGCCCTCCGCCCGGTCAGGTGTGCCCCAGGCATTGCAGAACAGCTCCACCTCGTAGTCGAGTCCCTCGCGCAGGGCCATTTCATTGCCGACGTTGATGGCCCGCTTGGCGTAGCTGAGGGCCTTGCTGGACTTGCTGAGCAGCTTCTGCATCAGCTTGTTGGCAGCGGGCAGCAATTCATCGTAGCTTTCCACCAGTTCATCAATCAGGCCCCATTCCAGGCCGGTGCGGCCGTTGATGGGATCTCCGCTGTAGATCATCCGGCGCGCCCGCGAATTGCCCACGAGCCGCGGCAG
>JAHEFU010000256.1 GCA_024645305.1 Planctomycetales bacterium | reverse complement strand
CATAATCGGCGGATACCGCGGGCAGGGAGAGGGCGAAAAGGCCGCATGCCAGTATGGAACGAAACTGATTTTTCATGACCTCACCCCTTACTTGACAGTGTAGCCGCGGCCTTCCAGGCAGGCGGCGTAGGCACGGTTGTAGTTACTGCGGTTGTTCGCATAGGCGGATGTCTCCCGCTGCTCCCAGTCATCAACCCGCTGCTGTTCACGGCTGTTGTGCTGGTGCTGTCGCACACCGCCGATCAGGCCACCGGCCGCTGCCGCCCGGCGTGTGGTCTTGCTGCTACTGCCAAGCAGTGCCCCGCCGACCGCGCCGACCCCGGCACCTTTCAGAGCACCATGGCTCTTCTCCTGCGTCCGGGGTCTGGGTGAACTGGTTGCCGGTGCCGCCATGGGATCGAACCCCGAGTTCTCCCTCGCCCACTGGTAGCATTCGTACTCGTCCTTGTTCTGTTGCTCGGCACTCTGCCCCTTCTGGGGGTAAATAAAGACATCCTGTGAACCGGCCTGCCCTGTGACAGTCAGGGCCAGGAGTCCAAGGAGTGCATTCCTGCCTGTATTGTTCATCGTAATCCTCCGTAGCCGCCTGTTCGCGTGCCCGGGCCCGGGACGGGATACGGTAATTCGCATGCCCGGTGGCCTGAACCGATTGGTGTAGGATAACAGCCGGATCATGGCATTCAAGATGCCTGGTGCAGTTGTGCTGCAGGCCAGGCGGGCCGAAGCCCGCCAGGGATGGCCGTAATCAGGCACTGCCCTCCGGACTGGCCGGTGCATTGTGAATCCGTATGTCCAGCGGGCTGAGCGTGTCGATGTGGAGATCCCGCTGCGGGAATGCAATCACGATACCGGCAGCGTTGAGCTTGTCGTTGATCATTTCGTGGAGCTCACTGATGGTGGCAAGGCGAAACTCCAGCGAGTCAAGGTAACACCGCAGCACCAGCAGCAATGAATTGTCACCAAAACTCTCGAAAGACACGAATGGCCTGGGATCCTCGATCACCCGTTCATGCTCGCTGGCGGCCTCGATAATCAGTTCCATCGCCCTGCTGACATCACTGCCATAGGCAACACCCACGGGAATGACCAGACGGTTTATGGTATCGCTCAGAGACATGTTGATGAGCCGGCCGGTAATGAACTCCTTGTTCGGCACCAGCAGTTCGGCACGGTCGAAGGTCTGGATGGTCGTGGCGCGTATCTGGATGCGCGTCACAAAACCCTCGACATCACCGACGATGACCCGGTCACCGACGCGAATGGGGCGTTCGAACAGGATAATCAGGCCACAGATGAAATTGGCCACGATCTCCTGCAGGCCGAAGCCGATACCCACACCCAGTGCCGCCACCATCCACTGGATCTGCGACCAGCTGCCCCCGAGCATGGAAGCCACTATGAGGACGCCAGCCGCAATGATGATGTAGCGTGACAGGGTCGTGGCCGTGTAGCGGCCGCCCGATGTCATCCTGAGGCGTTGCAGCAACACCATCTCGAGGAAGGCCGGGAAGCGTTTTGTTGCGACAATCACGATGGTGAGTATCAGCAGGGCCATGCCGACATCCGCGAGCGTGATCGGTAGAAGCTGTTCGTCCCCGTTCCTGATGCCCGTGTGATGCCACAGCGTGATGTCATCGAGGATGCCGAGCGCCGGCAACAAATGGTACCAGATGAAGTAGATCCCGAAAGCACCGACAATCGTCACTGCCAGGTTGAGCAGCTTGCGGCTTTCCATGCTGAGACTGACAAGATCAACCTGCGATGCCTCGAAGTGTTCGGTATCCCCATCGCCCCCTCTCTCTGCAGCAGCACGTGCTTCCCTTGCGGCCTGCTCGCTCCTGTACTTGTCAAGGGCCGCATGGTAGGCAAGGCTGCGCTGTGTCATCAGCAGCCAGCGCAGGATCAGCTGGTGGACGATGATCAGCGAGATGATCAGCCACAGCGTTCTTGCCAGGACCGCTGTCAGCGTCCCGGCCGTGTAGAGATAACCGGCAATAGAGAGGATGACAAGAATGAGCGGAACCGCGATCGCGGTAGCGAAGATGAGATAACGCAGGCGGCTAACCAGGCCGTTACTGTGCCTGGTGTAATACCACTTCAGCACCCCGTTGCGCGGCTCGAACAGATGATAGTAAAAGATCGCCAGCGAAATCTGGGCAACGATCAGTGCAAGACGTCCAACCGCGCCCGTGATGGCATGCTCGTCGTAATTGACCAGCGTAATGGCAACGAATCCGGCCGGCAGGTAAACCATAATCAGCCGTGTAAACTCGCGCCGCAGGATTTCAATACTGTGACCTGGCCAGCGAAAATGCACCTCTGCAACGCCGTCCTGGATGCATATGACGCGAAACAGCCGCAGGAAGAACAGCGTGGGCGCCAACCACAGGAGCCCGGCCGATACGGCAGCTGAAAAGTCAGTCGTCTCCAGTGTCGCTGACAGCTGCCATCCCGTTACCGCTATCAACAGGGGCCAGACGGCGGCAATCAGCATACTGTAGCCAACGGCCCGTAGCGTCAAGCCGAAGCGATCGGTAAGCGGCTTTCCGACCTGCCGTCCGGTTTGTTTCAGCCTGTGGTGCAGGCGCTGTCCCCTGATAACGAACACGACGGCAATGATCAGGGCAAGAACAAGCAATGGCATGGCCACCGAGGGTGACGTGAGATTCTCCAGTACCCCCAGCCAGTTACCCGGTGAGATCAGGTGAGCGATGTCGACAGGTATGTGCTGCAGGGTCTCCAGACCCGGCTGCCTGACGCTGCGCACCCAGAGCAGCCGTTCCGAGAGGAACTCACTGTATGACTCAACAGTTTCCTGCAGATTTGTCAGGGCAAAATCCAGTTCACCCAGCGCTGCCAGGTAATCCCGGCTTGTCGCCACGGCCTTGTCCAGCAGCGAGGCACGGTTGCCGACCAGAACCTCCAGGTCGGACCGGATCCCGGCAGCCTCCTCCGGTTCGGTACCTGTCAGGTATTCATCAAGATAGCCGTCAGTTTTGCGTATGCTTCTCTGCTCTTCCTCCAGCAGGAGCTGGCGCAGGCTTACCTCGGAGATGGCATCCTCCAGCTCCCGGGCCTTTTTGCGAAATTCGCGACTGTCCGGCAACATCCGCGCCTGATTCAGCATGACCTCGCCAAGGGCCTGGTTCAGTCCTGCAATATCCAGCTTCTGCCGGGTTCTCCGGGCATCATCACTGACCCTCTTGGCAAGACTGCGCGCCTCATCGTCCTCGACATTGACCTTGTCGAGCGCACTTGCCGTGGCAGCGATTTCCTCGCCGAGTTCGATATTCTGTCGGGCCAGTTGTTGCAGCAAGGGATGCTTGCCCTCGACATCGCGCTTCGCCTCCCTGGCCTCGCTCCTGGCCTGTTCGGCTTCTGCCACCCGCCTGCCGCTCAGCAGTGTCTCCAGCCGGGTTACACGCTCCTGTATCCTGGCCAGGCTGTTGGCACTGTAGTCGCGCTGAGCCTGCAGCAGTTCAATCCGGGCCTGCTGGCTGAGCAGCTCCTGGTCGAGCATGAGGATTTCCGTATCCAGCGTGTACTTCTCGGCTTCCAGCAGCCAGTTGCGTGCCTCTGCATCGCGTACCGATTCCCCTTCGGGTGCCGGCGTCTGTCCTGACGCAGCCAGTTCCTCGAGGCGCCGCTTGATTTCGCCGATACGATTACGCGCCTTGGACGGTC
>JAHEFU010000065.1 GCA_024645305.1 Planctomycetales bacterium | reverse complement strand
TATCGCATCCTTCAGGCCATCCTCGAAGCGCCCGCTTGACAATCCGTCCTGATCGCGGAAGACGGACTTCTGCTTGATATCCATATGGGCCTGCAGCAGCATCGAGTTGGCAAGTCCCGGTTCGCGCCGATAACAGATGAAGACGTCATGTTTCTTCTCGCTGTCAGGCACGGGTTGGATCGCATCCGGCTGGCTCGCAAATTGTTCATCCATTAGTTTCTCCGGCTTTGGCGACATCCAGTCCTGCAGCGTTTCCATCACAAAGGCCGGTTGCTGGATTCCCAATTTCCCGCAGAGCATGATGGAGTGGTAGACGTCCTTGATGGCATGGTCCCTCTGGCCCGCTTCATACCTGGTGATGGCCCGCCTGAAATGCAGTTCCCAGTCCTCTGCAAGGCCCTGCTCCTGCTGCATCCGTTCAGATTCAGCATAGGCGGCCAGCGCTTCCTCGAAACGGCCCAGCTTGCCAAACACTACAGCCCGGCCGCTCATGATACCGGGCCAGACAGGCCGCCCCTGTTCACGAAACAGACGATCCGATTCCTCATAGGCAGCCAGGGCCTCCTCATAACGGCCTAATGCCTGAAAAACGTTGCCACGGTTGGCTGCAATGCCCGGGAACACCGGCATACCCTGCTCGATGTACAGGCGTTTTGAATATTCATATGCCTCCAGAGCTTCTTCATACCGGCCCAGCGACTTATAACTGTTGCCGCGGTTGGTTGCAAGGGCCGGATAGACAGGCAGACCTTGCTCGGCGTACTGGCGATCTGACTGATCGTAGGCTGCCAGAGCCTCTTCATACCGGCCCAGCTTTTGATACATACTGCCGCGGCTATTTGCAATCCCGGGGAATACCGGCAAACCCTGCTCGATGAACAGGCGCTCCGATTCAGCATATGCTTCCAGGGCTTTTTCATAGCGGCCCTGCATAGAGAAAATGAGGCCGCGGTTAAGTGCAATGCCCGGGGACACCGGCAGTCCCTGTTCCCTGTACAGACGTTCCTGCTCGGCAAACGCAGTGAGAGCCTCATCATAGCGGCCCAGTGTTGCAAAAACGTTGCCGCGGTTGCCGGCAATGCGCGGATCTAGGGGCAGTCCCTGCTTCAGGCAGAGCTGCTCGGCCCGGTCACTGGCAGCGAGCGAATCCTCCAGTCGTTTCAGCTGGTAGAAATTTCCCGCCAGCAGCACCTGTAAAAGTGCGCTTTCCCCTCTGCCACTTTCGTCGAGGATTGTCAGGGCCTCCTCACATGCAGCGAGCGATTCGCTGAAGCGCCTCATTTTCTGCAGGAGATCCGCGCGGCGCAAGACCAGTTCAACATCGGCGGGCCGCCCGGCATCGCGCAGCAGCTGCTCGCTGGCCAGTACCTGTTCAAGCTCCTGCTGTGGTGTGAGGGGCGTATCCACGGCGCTGATTATGACATGCAGTGCCATCCGGTGACGGGACCAGGGATTCAGGCACTGGCTTGCCGACCCGGCACAGCCCGCCTCAATCCCGGCATGGCAACCGGGTCCTGCAAAGGGCAACCGGTTCCGGTCACTCCATCCACTTCAGCAGCTTGTCAATGAAGGCCGTGTAGAACTCGGCGGAGTGCGACATGGCGTTGATGCCGGTGATGGCGCGAATGTCCTCAGGCAATTCTTCCGGCCTGGGCCATTCAAAGCCCTCCATCATCACGGGGATGATATGCGTGCCACAGTGCAGGGCAGTGGCGAGCTCCTGCCTGACAACGTCCTTGTCATCCGAGCAACATCGTGCGAGGAAGTCCGGCGTCAGCAGGATCACCATATGCCGGCTGTAACGGATCGCATCCTTCAGGGCATCCTCAAAATTTCCACTTGACAATCCATCCTGGTCGCGGAACACCGACTTCTGCTTAATCTCCATATGGGCCTGCAGCAGCATGGAATGTGTGTGTCCCGGGTCGCGCCGGTAGCAGATGAACACATCGTGCTTCTTTTCACTGTCAGGAACCGGTGCAACTGCATCCGGCTGGCTGGCAATCTGCTCCTCGACCAGCTTCTCCGGCTTTGGCGACATCCAGTCCCTGAGGGTTTCCATGATGAAGGCAGGCTGCTTCACGCCCTTCTTCGCACATGTCGAGATCGCCCGGTAGACCTCGCTGATCGCATCGTCGCGGTGCCCCGCTTCAAACATGGTGATGGCACGGCTGAAGTAGTGGTACCATTCCTCGGCCAGGCCCTGTTCCGCCATTATTTGCTCAGCCCTGGCGTACTCAGCCAGGGCCGCTTGATAATCACCCATTTTGCCAAGCACTGCGGCCCTGTTCGAAAAGACCGTCCAATGCACAGGAATGGACTGCTCCCGGCACTGCCGCTCCGCCTCGGCAAATGCAGCCAGTGCCTCAGGATACCGGCCCAGTTTGCCGTACACGACTGCACGGCTGGCCTGGAGCCCCGGGAACACCGGCAGGCCCTGCTCCCTGTACAGTACTTCCGAATCAGTCCATGCAGCCAGGGCCTCCTCATAGCGGCCAAGGTTCTGCAGGTTTATGCCGCGGTTCGTTGAGATACCCGGGTTTACAGGCAGGCCCTGCTCCTTAAACATGCGCTCAGACTCGGCATAGGCCTCCAGGCCTTCCTCGTAGCGTCCGAGGCAGCTCAACGCGCTGCCTCGGTAGTTTACGATGCCTGGGTACACCGTGAATCCCTGTGCCCGGAACTGATTCTCGGACTCCGTAAAGGCAGCGAGAGCCTCCTCATAACGGCCCAACCGAAATTCAATTGCACCGCGGCACTGTTCGAGGCCGGGATGCACAGGCAGCCCCTGCTCCCGGTACATGCGCTCTGAGCTTGCATATGCATCGAGGGCCTCTTCATACCGGCCCAGCTGTTCGAATACACGGCCGCGATTGGTGTCTAAGCCTGGCCAGACTGCCAGCCCCTGCTCTTTGAACAGGTTTTCAGACTCGGCAAATGCCTCCAGGGCTTCTTCATGGCGGCCCAGCAGTCGGTAGGTAATTCCACGGTGCGCAAGGATGCGCGGCGCGACAGGCAGTTGCAGCTCCCGGCAGGTTTGCTGCGCCAGGTCGCAGGTTGCCAGCGATTCATCCAGGCGGCCCAGTGCGGCAAAGTTGGCGGCCAGCAGCTCCTGCAGGAGGACGCTTTCCCCTGTGCCACTTCCGGCATAGATGGACCGGGCCGCTTCGCATGCTTCCAGCGATTCGCGAAAGCGCAGTAAGTCGTTGAGCAGTCCGGCGCGGCGCAGGACCAGTTCAACATCGGCGGGCAGTCCGGCATCGAGCCGCATTTGCTCCTGCTGGAGCACACTGGCCAGTTCCTGCTGCGGAGTAGGGGGATTTTCCACCATGCTGATTATGACATGCCGTGGCATCCGGCGAAGGAACCCCGCAAGCGGGTTTCAGGATTGCCAACCCAGGCTGTGCTCACCCGGACATCGGGCTGGATCCCGCCCCTGCAACCGGCAACCGGGCCCAGCTATTCACTCCATCCACTTCAGCAGCTTGTCAATGAATGCCGAGAAGAACTCCGTGGAGAAGGACATCGCATTCAGCTCGCTGATCTCACGGATCTCCTCCGGCAGCTCCTCGGTTTTTGGCCAGGTAAAACCCTCCATCATCACCGGGATGATGTGCGTGCCGCAGTGCAGGGCCGTAGCAAGCACCTGCTCAAGTTCCTGCTGGGGTGTCAGTGGCTGGTCCACGGGACTGGCATTGCATGGGCTGGCTTACTACCCAAGCTCCGTCCGGTACTGCGCGCATAGTTCATCCAGCCGCGTACGCACCGCATCCTCGAGCTGCAGGGTCATTCTGTCAACCTGCTGCTCATTGCCCTGTTGCCAATCGCTGTACGTCTCCCCGAGATTGACCGGCTCACAGACACTGATGCGCGCCGTGCGCGGGCCGAAGAACTTCAGCCTGCCGAAGACCTCCATCTCAAAGCGGCCCAGCAGGTCCAGGTAGCGCTCCGCCGAGCTGTGCTCCTCAACATACCTGCCCGGCATGGCCACGAACTCCAGCACGCGCTGCAATTCAGCCTTCAGGACCCTTGCCCGCCGGTCCAGCAGGCGACGCTCATAGGCGCTGGAGGCGGAGCGCCGCATGCGGGAAACCGCTACGAACAGCTTACGCAGGCGATTGCGCAGCGGACTGGCGAGATCCACGTCGTGCATCCCGAGCTTGTGCTCCACGTCCATCAGCACCCGTTCACGCAGGTGTGAAATGCGGGCGTCAATGTCCTCGCGATCCGGCGCGACCACGTCGTAGAGCCGCTCGTTGATCTGCAGCAGGCAGAAGGTGATGCGTTGCACACGCTCGAAAATGCCACCGCCGCTCTCCAGGGCCAGCTCCTTTTCCAGGCGGGACAGTGAGGCACGGATCTGCCTGTCGACATTGCCGCGGTAGTGGTAGCGGATCGTCAGCGGCACGATCCAGACCGGATCGTCATTTCCCTCGCGGCGGATGTCATCCAGCGCGCCATAACCGAAGCGGGCGGCACCGGGCAGGAAAGGCAGCACGATGTCATGCAGGTAATACTCCTGCCCCTCGGGGAAGATCACCAGCCAGTGTTTCCCCATCCGCAGCAGCTGGCGCGTGGCGTGCTGGCTGTCGTTGTCTTTCGCCCCGCGGTTGATGGAATAGGCGCCCACCCGGCTGCAGATGAAATTCTGGGCTGGATTCTCGAAGATCTCCCGGGCGGCCAGGAAGTAGAAGCCGGTGCGCAGGATTGTGCTGAGCTGCAGTACCACCGGCGGCTCATAACTCGGATGGTTCGGGGTCAGGATCACCCTCTGGCCCAGCAGCGACCGGAGCCGGGCCTTGTCTTCGCTGCTGATTTCAACACGGTGCACATGGGTGATCATCCTGAGGTACAGCGGGGTGATGAGCCGGGCGAAACCCATCATCAGCGGATCATGGCGCGGCGGAACGAATTTGTACCCCACATTTTCCGGCCCCGCTGATGCAGCATTTTGCTGGTTCATGTGTATATTGTAGACATGCCATATGTGGTTGTGCAACTTGTGGATAAAGCGGTTATCTTTAGACTGGTCTTATTGGATGCCACAATAATTAGAGTTGCAGGAGCAGGGAACGAATGAGCAGGAATTCCGGTGTGCGGGTTCGGACAGGCAGTGGGGACACCCAGACCACCAAACCCTGCCGAAATTGCGGCGTGATGATGGACGATGACGGTTCACACCTCGTCTGTCTGGCCTGTGGCTACCGCATGGAAAAGACCCAGCAGCAGAAGTCGAGCGAGGCCACGGCCTGGCAGAAGCAGGTGGCCGACCTGAATTCCCAGCAGTACCTCTCCGCCGGACAGGCCCGCGGCATGCAGATGATGGCCAGCTACGGGCCATTGCGCCTCGGGATCTTCCTGTTGCTCGGGGCCATGCTGGCCCTGGGGCCGCTGCAGAACCTGGAGCACCTGATAAATGGCACCCTGCCCGCCCCGCTGGCCTATGAAACCGCCGGTGTGCTGGGCCTGGTCCTGCTGATAGCCGCATGGGTCGGGCTCGGTCAGCCGGGTACCCAGCGCATCCTCCAGCGCAATATCCTTGCTGCACTGGCACTGACCAGCCTGATGGCGCTGTCCGCCAGCCGACTGCTCAACGGCATGCTGTCAGTGCAGTATGGTGCCCTGTTTGACACCGCCAGCAAGCAGGAGGGAATGATGATCGGCATCGCCTCGGTGCCCATCTGGTGGCAGGCGCCCATGCTGCTGGGCGGGATGTTCGTGTTCCTGGGAGGACTGGCCTATATCTGTCATCGTGAAGGTACGGAGCAGATGTACTAGTGAAGCAGCAGAGAAAGAAGAGGTCACCAAGAGCTTAACCACAGAGGGCACGAAGTACACAGAGGGAAATGTGGTTCTGAATGCCGCAAAGGTAGATCTACCCGGGTTTCCCGGCACGCTCGTTCAGTAAACAACTTCATCAATGTATATTGAATTCCTCTGTGCTCTCTGTGAACCCTGTAGTTAAGTCCTCTGCGGACTCCGCTCCCTCCCCGCCTCAGAATTCCACGCCGAAGATGCGCTTCGCATTCGCCAGCAGGATCTCCTCCAGCTCCTCGATCGGTTCATTGCGCAGGGCCGCCAGGGCTTCGAAGGTATGGCGTACATAAGCCGGCTCATTGCGTTTGCCGCGCCGTGCCTGGGGGGCGATGAAGGGCGCATCCGTCTCCACCAGCAGCCTGTCCGCCGGAATCATCCGCACAGCTTCGTGCAGTTCCACGGCCTTCCTGAAAGACACATTGCCCGCGAAGGAAATGAACCATTCCGGCTGCTCAAGCGCCCAGGCCAGCAACTCCGGGCTGCCATTGAAGCAGTGCAGGATCCCGCGGGTGCCGGGTACGGCCTGCAGGAGCTCCAGCGTCTCGGTGTTGGCGCTGCGGGTATGGATGATCACCGGCAGCTCACGCTCCCGCGCGAATTCCAGCTGTGAACGGAACACCGGCTGCTGCGCCTCAAGCGTGTTCGTATCCCAGTGCAGGTCAATGCCGCATTCCCCGACGGCGATCGCCGCGTTGTCACCTTCAAAGAACGGTCCAAGCGTTTCAGCGGCATTGAATTCCGGGGGCAGCTCGCTCGTGGGATGCAGGCCTACGCTGTACCAGAGGTTGTGATGCTGTGCAGCCAGGGCGCGCGCCTGTTGCCAGGTCGGCGGGTCGATGCCGACCACGACAGCCGCACAGACACCGGCATCCGGCATGCGCGCGATTACCGCTTCGCGGTCATCGTCGAAGCTGTCGAAGTAGAGGTGGCAGTGTGTGTCAACCAGCATGGCAGCGCGCATTATTGCACAGGGACATGCCCGCGGGTCCGCCCCGCTGACTGTGATCGCGCAGTTCCCGGATCAGCCGCCGATCAGGGTCCCGAGTGCCAGCTGTTCGATCCGGCGGAAGGCCGCGCCTTCCTCATCACCGCGCTCCAGGGCCGCGGCCAGTGAAATCGCCGCCTTGCTGTCCGCCAGGTTGGCAGTGATGATCTGCCCGGCCTTCTCACCCTCATAGGCCAGCGAGCTGAGCACCATCAGCACCACGTCGTGCCGGCCCTCGATCAGCGGCAGGCGGATGAAGTGCGTGACGGACATTCCGCTGAGGAATTCCCCGAGCAGGCCGTGCTGCTGCAGCAGGACCAGCAGCTCAGGCTCAATGAACATGCCGAGGCGGCCGCCCGGATTGAGCAGCTTGATGGACTGGTCCAGGTAGTTGGCAGCCAGGTTGGCATCGCTGGCGAAGATGAAATTGCCGATGATCACATCGAAGCGGTTGGGGATGTCATTGTCATCGTTGGCCGGCTGGTTGAAGACCTCCGGCAGCTCGCTGAAGAAGTCCTTGCTGACGATGTAGGCATCATCGTAGCCACTCACCCGGCAGTTGATGCGGGCCGCCAGGGCCAGCACCTTGTCGGCTTCGATGCCGGTGTAGCGGAAGTTGATGAAATGGTCAATCAGGTCCATCTGGCTGACAATGAAGCGGTCACGGGCCTTCTCGATCAGGGCCTTCTCGCTCTGGGCGAGGCGGAAGCGCTGGCCGTCGGGCTGCACGACCTCGATGTTGCTGCCTTCATCAACGAGCGCCCAGGCGGCACCTTCCAGGCGCTGCATCATCCAGCGGAACATCTCCGTTGTGAGGTTGCCCTCCATGCAGGCCGGGTGCAGGGTGTTGTCATTGATGCCGGGCTTGACCACGGTGATCAGCAGGCGGTAGAACTCATTCGGAATCAGCACGCGGTCGCGCGTGTAGTTCATGTACTTGATGCGCAGGATGTCGTTGATCTTCTTCACCGAAAGCGGGGCGTTGACAATGCTGTCCTCATTGACGCCGACGGCCACGGTCTCATGCTCCAGCAGCTGGTCGATGAACTGCTGGATCTCCTCGCGCTCCTTGGGGGACAGGCCGCGTTCGCGGGCTGAGGTGTCGAGGTACTGGAAACTGTTGATGCTTTCCTCATCAATGCCGGCTTCCTGCAGCATGCGGTTCATGCGTGCTGCCAGGTCCTCAGGCCGCGCCGTGTCATCGCGCTGCTCGAGGACTTCCATGGCCTGCTTCTTGAGGGCCTTCTTCAGGCGGCTCTTGCCGGTCTGCAGGTCACTGAAACTGTGCTTGTCATCTGTCTTGAAGGCACCCTGGGCATTGAGGAAGCTGCCTTCCAGCAGGCTGTCGATGTCCTCGCTCTTTTCGGGCACGCTCATCACGGCACTGCTCTTGGCCTTCTCGGATTCCTTGGCCTGGGCAAGCTCCTTGAGCAGCCAGTTCTTGCGATCCTGCACGAAGCGTTTCTTTGAATCACCCTTCAGGTTGAGGATCACCTTGTCCTCGGTCACCTTGGCCTTTTCCACAACGGCCTTGACCAGTTCCTTTTCAGATAAACCAGACGGGTGGTTCTTCAGAACTGTCTCTGCAATATCATTGCAGAGCACCCAGTCCTTGAGGCCCCACCAGGATTTCTGCTTGACCAGACCCTTGGCCTTCTCCAGGTCAATAACTACTGTATTGACCTTCCAGCCAAGTTTCTTGGCTATGCGGGAGCGCACGTCACGCTCATACATCTGCTTCTGTTCCGCGCGCATGACTTCATCGAGCACGCTGTATTCAGGCATCTTGTCCAGAATGATTTCCCAGCGGCCATCCTTCGCTTCCTTGAAGTACGGCTGGCTCTTGAGCACAGGCAATACGTAGCGCTCGCGGGCGCGCTCAATTTCAACCGGGTGGATCATTTCGGCATTCACTGCCGCAGCAATATCATCCAGCGCGGCCGGCTGGTTCTCGAACACGAAACGGCGGATCACATCCACATTGCTCAGCACTGACTTGGTAGCCATGGTCTTTCCATTCCTTTCTTCAGATTCACCGACGCGACACTGCCCTTTGCGTCGTTGAAATGTCGATTATGCGCGCGCAAGCGCGTCCCGTAAGGCGGGCCTGAACATAATTGTAGTATAAGTTTTCTGGCTTGTGAAGATGAGGAGCGCGAGCTTTCCACTCGCCGGAAGGCCTGGACGCAAGCCGGGCGATCGGTGGTCCGGAGCAATCAGGACAACGGAGCACATTAGGGGTTTAACCACAAAGCACACCACGGGCACGAAGATTGTTTTCAGAACTCAAAGATAATCTTGCTGGTCACTCCATTCTTGCTGAACTTCGAGATCTTTGTGGTGAAGCGACTTCCTGTCACCAGTCAGCATGTTCGAGTTCCCCCAGGATTGCCAGCATTTCATCCGCAAGGCCCGTCAGGCCCTGGCTGCCGAGTGAACTGAAGATGATGAGCGTTTCGCCTGTCTGGGGGTCGAAGCGCCACAGGGCACGGTTGCCCGGGGTCGTGCCATTGTGGCCATACATCCAGCGTGAGCCGTCGAAGCGCCGCGAGATCCCCAGGCCATAGGAGTAGGGCTCGCCATGGGCCGAACCACCGGTGTCAATGAAGTCGTACAGCTGGGCCAGCTGGTCCCTCGACATGATGCCCTGTCCTTCCCGGTCACGGAGCGCGTCGCTGAATTTCAGCAGGTCAGCGGTGGAGCAGCGGATCCCGCCGGCGCTGCGTCCCAGTCCCGGCATGTCCCAGCCAGAGATGTCAAGCAGCTGGCCGTTGACAGCGATGTGCGCCGGCATCGCCAGGCAGTCTTGTGGTAAGTCCCACAGCGTGGTCTGCTCGAGGCCGAGCGGGTCCAGCACATACTGCTGCAGCAGGTCGTCGTAGTCGCGTCCCGTGGCCCGCTCCAGGGCCAGCGCCGCCAGCCAGAAGTTGGCATTGCTGTACTGGTATCCCGTGCCCGGCTCGAACTCCAGCGGGCGTCCGCTGACCGTTGACAACAGGGCGGCGTGGCCCAGCCGGGGCTGTTTCCCCAGCAGGAGTCTGGCAATCGGCACCAGCGGGGCATAGTCCTCCGGTTCACCGAGCTGGTAGGGCAGGCCACTCCTGTGGTGCATCAGCGTGCGCAGGCTCACGGTGCCCAGGGCAGCTTCACTGAACATGTCGTCAATTTCCGGGACGCAGGTTGACAGGGCTGCATCGAGATCCACATAGCCGGCCTCCTGCAGTTCCAGTGCGAGCATTGCGGTGAAGGTCTTCGTAATACTGCCGATGGGCCAGATGGCAACTTCAGCAGCAGAGAGATCCGGATCACCATGCCAGAGACTGACTGTCGTCCCCGTACTGTCAACATAGTATGCTTCCGCCAGCGGAATTCCGTGCTCCTCGCACCAGCCGTCAAGCCGCTCACCTGCCTCGCGATATGCCATTTCGGCATGCGCCTGCGTTGCCAGCGAGATTGTCAACAGGATCACCGGAATGAAACATGACAGCTTCATGGCTTGCCACCTTCAGCGGGCAGATCACCCTGCGCCCGCATTTCCAGCACCAGCAGATGGTCCATGAACATCGGGCCGTGGAAGCTGATGTGTTCCTCCACCTCTCTGACCCGGATGTCCTCGAAGTAGTGGCGGTAGACGCTGTCAATCTCATACTTCAGCGGCACACTGGACCAGCCCGTCTGCGTCCACCAGACCCGGCCATCCTGTCCGAAGCGGGCGCG
Source organism: Planctomycetales bacterium (assembly GCA_024645305.1). GTDB lineage: Bacteria > 4484-113 > 4484-113 > 4484-113 > JAFGCY01 > JAHEFU01. The sequence continues at coordinate 2,633 of JAHEFU010000065.1, read as the reverse complement.
CATCATGGAGTCACAGATTTCGCGACCGTCAGGGTTGCCTTCCCGGATCGTGCCATCCCTGAGCAGCAGCCGTAATTCGATGGCATGTTCTTCCAGCAGCCGGGCGTTGACTTCATAGATCATCAGGGCATGATTCTAATGGGGGTCAAGCGTGGGGATATTGATTTTTCCCCGCTGCTGGAATATGATTCAAGCATGGCCGAACTGATAACAATTGCAGTTCAGGTCCAGGGAAAAGTGCAGGGCGTTTTTTACAGGGCTACTGTCAAGGAGTGGGCTGAGGAACTGCGCATCCATGGCTGGATCCGTAATGAACCGGATGGCAGCGTCAGGGCTGTGATCCAGCATGCCCGCCGCGGTGTACTGGATGAACTGCTCAAGCGCATGTGGCAGGGTCCACCACGTTCTCTCGTGACGGAGCTGCACAGTGAGTTGCAGGAAAATCACCTGCAGTACGCGGAATTCTCCATCGTCAACTGATTCAGCCAGCTGCGATCAGGGGCTTGGCGGGTCATCATGGCGGCTGCCGGAGTGCGTTTCCATCCAGTCGTGGCAGCGTTCATGCGCTTCGAGGTGCAGCTTCCAGTTCGCCAGGCAGATGATGTCCGCCTGCAGGCAGGCCTGCCACAGGGGACCATCCAGCTGCTGCCAGTGGGCATAGCTGTGGCTGGCCCGCAGGAGCTTGGCCAGCTGCTCAGTACCGGCACGCCTGTCCAGCAGGGTCAGGCAGAGCTGCCGGAAGGCAACCTCGAAGGGCTCCGTGGCCTGCCCGTCAAATGTCAGGGCCAGGCAGCAGGCCCGCATGGCCAGCGCGGAATTTTCATGCAGCAGGGCATCCTGCAACATGGCCCGTACCAGCAGGTTGTCAGGTGCATTCTGCTGCGGCAGCAGGGCACGCAGGGCATCCAGTTCTGCTGGTGCCAGGCTCCGCAGGCCGGCCTGCAGCATCAAAACAGCGGCGATGTAGCGGCAGCGCTGGGCAAAGAGCCGGGTGTCGGCCTGCTGCTGGGCTTCACCGGCTGACTGCTCCAGCTGGTGCCAGGCCGTCTCCGCATCCCGGGGCGTACACAGGCACAGCGCACCGTGCAGGTCCAGCAGTTGCAGTTCGAGCGCCAGTTCACGCCGGGCCGGACTGTTCCTGTCCATTTCGCGCAGGCGTTCAGCGGCCTGCAGGCGCAGGTCGGCATAGGTTTCGGGATCGGGGCGTTCCAGCACTTTGTGTAGATCGCCACACAGCGCCTGCCAGCAAAGGGAGCTGGCTTGCCCGGGGGTTTGATTTTCGTTCATATCTGCAATTGGCCTGGGAGATTACAGCGTGCCAATGCGTGTCAGTTCCATTATGCAATTGTAAATGCGTCCTGCAAAGGAGCAGGCGCACGAAATCCGCTGCATAACTTTCCCTGGTCATCGCACCAGCCGGTGTGCGTGTCCCCTTAAATGACGCTGAACTGCTATATTGGTTACCGGACAGAGGGACAGCCGATGCAGGTTCTTACAATTTCACCAGGTCGCGAGGCATGAGCAGTAAAGTCTGCCCGCGCTGCGCTGCCCCCGCTGAATACCGGCTGGGGGAACTGCACTGCCCGGTCTGCGGGCATATCGAGAAGCTCGTAATTGACACAGCACGGCCGGACAGGCGTCCGACGCGCAGCGCGGCCGTACAGCAACCGCTGCGGGCAGCGGCTGGTGATGATCCGCTGGTGCGCCGCAGTGATCCGGACAGCATGCCGGGGCAGCTGTGGAAACTCAAGGGCGGACGCAGCATGCGGCCTTCGCTGGGCTATAGCGGCAGCGGTCCCTCGGTGACTGAAATCGGGGCCTTCCTGAGCTGTTTCTTCCTGTCCGGCGTACTGTTCAGTGGCCTGATGAGTACCATCACAGGTGGCGCCAGCCTGCTGGGCGGCATCATCTGGTCCGGCTTCCTCACATTGTTCCTGGCCTTCATCCTCTCCCAGAAGATGCCGCAGTTCCAGGGCCTGATCCTGCTCGCGGCCTTCGCCCTGACCCTGGCCTGGATCTATATCCTCTGGAAGTCCATCCTGACCGGGGCCTGGCAGGGCATTGCCATCAGCCTCGGCGGGCTGGCCATCAGCGGCTGGCTGTTCTCCCTGCTCTACCGCCAGAACATCTACGAAGGGATGTAGGGCGGCATCGCGGATAATGACGGCATGTCCCGCAGGCCTCCCGGCAGTCATGCACCGGTACTGGTAGTACCCGACAGCTGGCACGCGATCTACGCGGTGGTGCAACGCATCCCCAAGGGCCGGGTTGCCAGTTACGGCCAGGTGGCCCTCATGGCCGGACTGCCGCGCGCGGCCCGGCTGGCCGGCACTGCCCTGTTCCACGGACCCCCGGAGCTTGTTTCAAAGATCCCCTGGCAACGCGTGGTGAATGCCGCCGGACGGATTTCCTACAGCGAAGCGCGCAATGGCAGCGATCATAAACAGCGCAAACTTCTGGAAAAGGAAGGGATCGAATTTACTCCGGCCGGCGTGATCAAGATGAGCAAGTACGGCTGGGACGGGAAATAGGGAATAGTGGTCAGTAGCCAGTGGGCAGTAGGCAGTGGATTGCAGGGAACGGCTTTAACGCCGTTCCAATTCAGGCCTGGGGTACCATCCCTTGCCATTAAG
>JAHEFU010000001.1:43951-45649 GCA_024645305.1 Planctomycetales bacterium | reverse complement strand
GATCTGCATGTTGAAGCGGCGGCGTGCGTAGACGATGATCGACTTGTCCAGTGCGTCTCCGGCGGTGCGGATGGACTGGCTGACCACCACTCCGCCGAGCGAAATCACCGCGACTTCCGTCGTACCGCCGCCGATGTCCACGATCATGTTGCCGCCCGGCTCATCAATGGGCATGTTGCAGCCGATCGCAGCAGCCATCGGTTCGTCGATCAGACCCTCCCAGCGGGCGCCGGTACGGATTGCGGCATCGCGTACGGCCTTGCGTTCCACTGCGGTGATGCCGGAGGGGATGCCGATCACCACGCGGTGCGGCAGCTGGACCATGCCGAAGTCGGCCTTGGCCTTCTCGATGAAGGCTCTGAGCATCTGTTCGGTCTTTTCCCAGTCAGCAATCACGCCGTCACGCAGGGGGCGCATGGCGATCACACGGGAGGGGGTCTTGCCGATCATGGACTTGGCTTCCTCACCGACAGCGAGGACTTCATCAGTGCTGAGGTCAATGGCCACGACGGAAGGTTCGCGCAGCACAATGCCCCGCCCCTTGACGAACACTAGGGTGTTCGCCGTGCCGAGGTCAATCCCGATGTCGGCCGAAAGGTGGCCAAACATCCCGAATAGCCAGTCGTAGAAGCCCATGATGCGTGGATATCTTACTCCCTATTCGGAGTGATGCACAGGTTATTAACGGGGTCCGAAGTGCTCCAGCCCCTAAATTCGGTCATTCAGGCAGCATTTCGGATAGTACAGGTGCGAATTGCACACGTGGAGATTGTCCTGGAAAAGAAGAAATGATCGGGAACGGGTACCTTCCATCCATTCCGTTGCACAGGATATAGGTAAACTCAGCCAGACGTTGGGAACCCGTTCCCTGCCTAAATAGATAACACATATGCGGCGGGTTTTCAATACTCAGTTCAAGTGAGAATTGCCTGATAAATCCCTGCACGCTGCATTAACAGGCCCGCCTCCAGTAAGACCCTTGCTTCTGCCCTATAATCGCAGCGATGCCGATGCGCCCTGAATCCAGCCACAATCCGGCCCGCTACCACTGGGCGGCCCTCGGCCACCCCATACACATGATCGGTGCCTCGGTTGGCTGGCTGAGCACGGCAGCACTCGGGATTGCCGCGCTGCTGGGTCCGGCCAGTGCTGAGCCCGCAGGCTGGGCTGCCCTGCTGAGCATCGCCTGGACCGGCGTCTGGTTGCTGGGACTGCCCAACAACCGGCGCTTCCAGCGCCTGACGGACAGCAGGCTGGCTGAACTGCATGCCAATGACTATGACTACCAGGCTGAAGCACTGCGCGGAAGGATTTCTCCCGACCTGCACGACAAGCTGCGCGAAATCACGCAGCTGCGCAACCGGGCGCGGGAGATCCTGCAGGACAAGTTCGGCTCGAATGACCCATTTGCGCGGGACAACCTCGAGAAGCTGGACTCCCTGGCAATCAGCTACCTGCAACTGCTGGTGATCCTCACGGAATATGACAACTATCTCTCCCTCGTGGACCCTCGCAACATTGAACTGGACATCGAACAGGCGCGCAACAGCCAGGCGGAGGCCACGGACCAGGCCGTGCGGGAGGCCCGGGCCAGCCAGGTCAGCCTGCTGGAGAGCCGCCTGGAGAAGTACCACGGGACGGAGGACCGGCTGGAACTCGTGAGGACCCAGAGCCGCAATGTGGAAACCACGATGAAGC
>JAHEFU010000001.1:6808-43941 GCA_024645305.1 Planctomycetales bacterium | reverse complement strand
GATGAAGCTCCTGGTGGACCAGGCCATGACCGCCGTGGATCCGAAGAGGGTCAACCGGGACATTGAGCAGGTGCTTGACAACATCCGCCACAGCGAGACTCTAAATGACGAGCTGGCCGTGTATGACGACCTGGAGCGTGAACTGGACCAGCTTGGCAAGCGGGAACTGGAATAGGCCCCGCCCGGTCAGCGCAGGGGATCGCTGAGATCCTCCTCGATCCAGCGCGTTTCCAGCCCATCCGCATTGAGACAGACCACAGTCGGCTCCAGGCCGCTCAGGGCGTGGACCTGCGCGTAGGCTGACCGCAGTTCCTCGGCATCCCCGTAGGCTCCACAGAACAGGCGGTATCCACCACCGGGACCGTTGAGCATGCCGCATTCCCCGAGTTCCGCGGCCAGGCTCGTGCGCAGTTCCAGCGCCTGGTTGATCCCCTGGATGCCGTCCACATACAGCAGGCGCACACGCAGGGCATAGCGGCGGCGCAGGTCCTGGCGGCTGAGCCACTCCAGGGGCGACAGCTTCCCACACTGCTGCGCATCAAGCTTGCCGGCAAGCAGCTCCAGCGCAGCCTGCTGTGCCGCTGTGTGTTCATAGCCGTAGTCTCCCCGCACGCGGGCCACGAAGGCGCCCTCCAGGCCCTGGCGCCGCAGTTCATCTCGGATCTTCCGCGCTTCCGCACGGTTCGTCGCTGTGTTGACCCAGATCAGGGCAGCCTGCCTGTCCAGCTTGAGCAGCAAGCGGGGATAACTGCGATTGCCAAGAAAAGTGTAGTCAATCCGCGGATCCTCGCCGGGGAAGTAGAACTGGGCATAGATGTTGTAATGCCAGGCCTGCACTGCCACCTGGTCTGAACCATAGTCCAGTCTCGCTTCAAACGGGGTCTCTTCCATCTCCAGCGAATTGAGCCTGCCCTGTGCATCAATGCTGACAAGGAGACCCGCCGATGATTCAGCGGCATTTGCCAGGGATCCGTGGGCGAGGCACAGTGCCAGAAGGGCGGCCAGGCGGCAAAGGCTGGATGCCAGGATTGGTTGAAGGAGTGACTGCATGGCCATCAGGCCCCAATGTAGCATGCTGCACTGCCTGGTGGCGTGCGGCTTATGCATTAGTCAGCATCCCGGATCATTGCAGGGCCTTGACCGCTGTTCAGATCAGCAGCGAGTTCTCCATGGACGCAAGCTCACTGGACTCCTGCACTTCCAGCACTACGGGTTTCTGGCACCAGCGGAAACCCAGCCAGATCAGGATGATCCCGACGAACTCACCGACATACAGCGCCTCAACTATGCCTCCCTTGGCCATGCCACCCCCGATACCCGGCAGGATCGCTCCGATGGCAATCAATGTGTTGCCAAGCATGCGGTTGAAGTTCCGCCTGCGCCTGGCAAACTGGAAAGCGCTGCGCAGCGCAAAGCCGATCAGGAATATGGCGGCATAGGTATTGATCAGCGGGGAGAACCAGCGGATCCACTGCCAGCCCAGGACTGCCCCACCCGGCTTATGGGCCTGCAGGGCCTCGAGATTGGCGGGAGAGATGATCACCAGCAGTGACAGCACCAGCACCAGCGGCAGGCTGAGCCATGTTAGGCGGTTGGCATAGCGGCGCGGGGTCAGGAGGTACAGGCTGCCCGTTGCCAGTGGGTAGCCCCCCAGCAGCGCACCGACAATGTACCAGGCCTTCGTGGCTGCGACGGAGTTGCCAAACAGGGTGATGCTGCCTTCCAGGGCCGTGCCGGCGCCGTAGATGATCACCCCGATGCCCCACCACAGCAGGTGGATCCCGGAATGCCTGATCCGGTAGCGGTGCAGGATGACCCAGGCGAATACCGCACTGATCAGGGTTGTGCCCAGAGCCAGGTAGTGAATAGCAGCTTTTTCCATGTCCGGTCCTGATTACGGCACAGGCCGGAAACTGATGAGCGAAGCAATACACCGCATCAGCAATGACCTGAACCGGTATTCGTGAATTATATCACATAATAATTTTCCTTCTCCATTGGATATACTTCTGAGATCCATGCCACTGTACGCCCTCCTGCTGGTCCTGCTTTCCGCCCTGATACATGCCAGCTGGAATGCACTGGCCAAGCGCTCCCGGGACAAGTTCAGCTTCATCTGGATCGCCTTCCTGTTCAATGCAGTCTGGCAGCTTCCTTTCGTCATTGCATGCTTCGCCAATGGCTCACTGCATATCGCAGCCTGGCCCTGGTACCTGGCTACGACGGCCGCCCATGCAGCGTACATCTGGCTGCTCAGTGAAGCCTACCGCCTCGGGGATTACTCCCTGGCCTATCCCATCAGCCGCGGCCTGGGGGTCTCGCTCGTACCGCTCGGGGGTCTGCTGCTGCTGCAGGAACAGCTCAGTCCCGCTGGGGCCTGCGGCATCGCGCTGGTGATTGCCGGCATCATGTTCACCGGCCTGAGCAGCACGCTGGGACATTCCCGCCCGGGTTCACTGGCCCTGCTAGCCGCACTGGGGACTGGATTGAGCGTGGCTTGCTACAACCTGATTGACAAGCAGGCCATGCTGGCGACCGGGATCAGTCCCCTGCCCTGGATCTCCATGATGATGGTCTGCCAGACGGCAGTCCTGCTGCCACTGGTGCTGCGCAGGCAGGCTGCGATCCGTGAGGAACTCAGGAGCAACCTGCCGGCCCTGCTGGGCTGTGCGGCCGGGACCTTCGGGGGATATCTGCTGGTACTCCACGCCTTCAGGCTGGCGCCCACCGCATACGTGGTTGCCAGCCGGGAATGCAGCATTGTGTTCTCCGTGCTGATCGGCAGTCTGCTCTTGGGGGAGCTGCAGTTCAAGCGCAGGCTCGGCGGAGCCCTGGGAATTGTCGCCGGTGTGGCAGTCATAGCAATCTACGGCTGATCAGCTCTGCTGCCGCCAGGCTTCATACAGAGCGATACTCGCGGCATTGGCGAGATTGAGGGAGCGCACATGACTAGTATCCATCGGAATCCGCAGGCAGGATTGTGGATACTCCTGCAACAGTTCCGCAGGCAGGCCCCGTGATTCAGACCCGAAGACAAGCCAGCTGTCCGGAGCGATCCGTATGTCGTAAAGGCTCTGCTCCGCCTTTGTTGTGAAGAGCCACAGCGGCTGGCCGGGTGGCAATGCAGCCCTGAAGGCAGGCAGTGAGTCATGCATCACAGGATTGACGTGTTGCCAGTAGTCCAGGCCGCTGCGGCGCAGCTGGTCGGCACCCATCTGGAATCCGAGCGGGTGCACAAGGTGCAGCTGTGCCCCGATTGCCAGGCAACTGCGTCCGAGGGCTCCCGTGTTGTGCGGAATCTCCGGCTCGATCAGCACCAGTTTGAGAGTATGTCTGGAGTTACCCATCCGCCCCATTATCACATTGCCCCGTTTTCCCTCATTGGCGCAGGAGCTGTGCAGGACCTATACTTCAAGTGTGGCTGAAAGGATATATACGGAGGGCCTGCAAGCACTGGGAGGCAAACCGGACTACCCCGTGCGGCCCGATGCCGCAATCCTCGAGAGCTTCCCCAACCCCAGCCCCGGTTCCGACTACAGCATCAGCTTTGACTGCCCGGAGTTCACGAGCATGTGCCCCGTCACGGGGCAACCTGACTACGGTCGCTTCGTCATCGAGTTCGTACCCGACGGGCTCTGCCTTGAAAGCAAGTCCCTGAAGCTCTATCTCTTCAGTTTCCGCAATGAGGCCGCATTCTGGGAGGATCTGTCCAACCGGATTGCTGACGACATATACAACCTCCTCAAACCTCATTCATTGACAGTGACCGGTTACATGAACCCGCGAGGGGCCATCAGCATTACCACCACTGTCAGAAGAAGTCCCAACAAGGTACAGTAATCTGAGACCAGACCAGGAATCCAAGCGTTATGTATACAAGCAAGATGCTCTATTACACATTGCTCCAGATGGATGATGCCTACATCCGCCTGATCGACCACCTGGAATCAATGCCCAACGACATGCTGGAAACGGAGATCGCGGACCATGCATTCCCAAGCATCCGTTCCCACCTGACGCACCTGCTGATGTCAGGCAACCGCATCATGTACATGCTGGGAGACAGGGACGAGCCGAAGGATGACCTCGAGGAGCTGCGGGGAATATTCCAGTTCCGTTCCGCCTGGCAGAACCTCAAACGCCGGGCGGGCGGCTGGCTGCAGGGCCGCAGCGAAAAGGAACTGGACCACTTCGAGACCTTCGTCTGGCCCAGCGGCCGCGAAACCCGCATGCCCCACGGCGCGATGTTCATGCGGATGCTGTTCCATATGGCCCACCACAAGGGTCAGATAGTGGTGCAGTGCAGGATGCTCGGCTTCCCGGCGCCTAACACTGACCTGCAGTGGGTGCAGCCAGGCGGTGCTGCGCCTATCGGCGCAGTTGACGATGCTTCCGCTGCCGCCGATAGCGCAGAGGAAGAATAGGTTCAGGCAGCTTCGCTGGCAGGCGCAGTCCCTGTCGTGCGTGCGAGCAAAATGTAACCGGCAGCTCCCGCAATCAGGGAGGCACTGAGGATCCCCACCTTGGCGGTGGCAAGCAGCGCCTCGTCATCAAACGCAAGATTGGCAATGAACAGGCTCATCGTGAAGCCGAGGCCGCACAGGATGGAGACCCCGGTGATCTGGGCCCAGCCGACACCCTGTGGCATTTCCGCGACCCCCAGTTTGACAGCCAGCCAGGTGAAGGCCGTGACACCGGCGAGCTTGCCAAGCAGCAGTCCCGCCCCGATGCCGATGGCAACCGTATGCCCGAGCATCGAGAGTGCATCTCCGCCGAGCATGACGCCTGCGTTTGCCAGCGCAAACAGTGGCATCACCAGATAGGCGATCCAGGGCTGCAGGGCATGCTCTATGTACTGCAGGGGCGGCTCAACTTCCCGGCAGGCATTGTCCAGTCCGGCGATGTAGTCATTCAGGTGATGTGAGTCATGCGCTGTATCGGTTTCCATGCGTTGCAGCAGTCGGCGCCCACGTTGGATGAATTCCTGCAACCTGATCGAACTGCTTGCCGGAATCGACATGGCCACGAGCACTCCGGCAATCGTGGCGTGCACTCCGGATTCGTGGAAAAAGTACCAGACGAGGATGCCGACCAGGGCATAGGGCAGCGGCCGGCGCACTCCGGCGGCGTTCATGATGAAGGCCACCGCCAGCAGACCGCCTGCCGCCAGCAGCATGTTCCAGGCCAGGTCCGCGCTGTAGAAGATCGCGATCACCATCACCGCACCGAGATCATCCACGATGGCCACGGCTGTCAGGAAGACCTTGAGGGACAGCGGCACCCGGCTGCCAAGCATGGCCATGATGGCCAGTGCGAAGGCGATGTCCGTCGCCATCGGAATTCCCCAGCCCTTCGTGTAGGCCGTGCCAGCGTTGACAATCACGTAAATCAGGGCGGGCACCGCCATACCGCCGACGGCGGCAAAGACGGGCAGCATCGCACGGCGGAAGGTATTCAGCTCACCGACGAGCACCTCGCGCTTTATTTCCAGACCGACGAGGAAGAAGAAAAGTGCCATCAGTCCGTCGTTGATCCAGTGGTAGAGCGGATAGGACATCTCCAGTGTGCCGAACTTCACACCGAGCTTGGTCTTCCACAGCAGGAAGTAGCTGTCACTCCAGGGACTGTTGGCCCAGATCAGGGCAATCACGGCGCAGGCCAGCAGGACGATGCCACTGGCACTCTCCAGGCGCACGAAACTCTGGAACTGCGTTTCCACGCGCTCGCGGATTTTCACAAGCTGGCCTTTTTGGCTGTCCATAATGCCTTTATTCCGAGTCATTAGTTACGCATCCGCCGGATGCGCCGGGTTGGCTAACCGTCGACTTCGATCAGCACTGCATCACCCTGTCCACTGCCGGAGCAGATGCAGGCCACACCCAGACCACCACCACGACGGCGCAGTTCGTAGGCCAGGGTCATGATGATCCGCGCACCGCTCATGCCGATCGGATGGCCGAAGGCCACAGCGCCACCGTTGACATTCACCCTGTCAACGTCCCATTCCAGGATCTGCCCGCAGGCCAGGGCCACAGCCGCGAAGGCTTCATTGCATTCAATCAGCTTGATGTCGTTGAGTGAGCGGCCCTGCTCCACCAGCAGCTTCTGCACTGCAAAGGCAGGGGCCACGGGGAACTGGTAGGGCTTCATGGCGACATGGGCCTCACCGAGGATGCGGGCCAGCGGCTTCTTGCCAAGTTCCTTCGCATGCTCCTCGCTGGCAATGATCAGGGCAGCTCCACCGTCATTGACACTGGGGGCGTTGCCAGCCGTGATCAGCTCCGTGCCGAGCACGGGACGCAGGCCGGACAGCACCTCAAACGTGGACCCCGGCCGGGGCTGCTCGTCCTTGTCAAATACGATGGGGTCCTTCTTGCGCTGCGGGATACTCAGCGCTGCGATCTCCTCCGCCAGCCTGCCGGATGTCATGCCATCCGCGGCCAGCTGCTGGCTGCGGGCGCTGAATTCGTCACAGGCCTCGCGGCTGATGGTGTATTCCCTGCTGATGGTGTCGCCATGCACGGCCATGTGCACGCCTTCGAAGGCGCACCACAGACCGTCGTGGATCATCAGGTCGACCATCTTCCCATCCCCCATCCGGCCGCCCCAGCGGTGCTGGAAATCGGCGTAGGGGGCACAACTCATGCTTTCAAAGCCGCCGGCCATTATCATTTTGCCCTTGCCGGCGCTGATCAGGGTGTCCGCCAGGGTGACCGCACGCATGCCGGAAGCGCAGACTTTGTTGATGGTGAAGCTCGGTGTGCTTTCGGCCAGTCCACCCCGCAGGGCGGCCTGCCGGCTGGGGATCTGTCCCACACCTGCACCGAGCACATGCCCCATGATCACGTCATCAAATGCGTCTGCGGCCAGCCCGTTGCGCTCGACCAGGGTCCTGATGCAGTGTGCGCCGAGATCCGGTGCGCTGATGTCCTTCAGGGTTCCGCCGAATGCTCCGATGGCGGTACGGGTTGCGTCGATGATTACGGAAGCCATTGTTGCTCTCCTTCGCGTCAGATGGGTTGAATCGGGTTGATTATACCGAGCGCAGGCAGCCCATCCCCTACCCTGCACATCTGAGCTGTGGCTTCCGCAGAATTCTATGGCATCATTAGCTCGTGACAGATGCCAACTTTCGCTTCATGTGCCGTCAGCTGCTCAGCAGCGAACTGGGCGGACAGCTCGCCGGAGAGGAGGGCGGCCTGCTGATCAGCCATGGTCCGCAGGTCTGGGTCGGCATCAGCGACCTTGCAGCCCTTGGGGATTACGAGGAAATGGTTGATGCCTGCAGGCAGTACGCCAGCGATGTGCAAGGCAGGCTGGCGGGAATGCTGCTGCTGTATGAACCGGCCGAGGGCCGGAGCGCAGCGGTGACCGAGATGGACGAGATCATGTACCTGCTGGACCTCCCCCGGCGGGAGGATGGTGTACCTGACAACGTGCAGATGATGTTTCCCTCCGGCAAGCATACAGCAGCTGGAGGGCTTGAGCTGCGTCAGGCGGACTGGCAGGACACGGCTGTCCTTGAACTGATGGCAGCGGGTGCAGATGCACAGGAGGCCTTGGCCGGCCCGGCGTTACTCAGTCTGGATGGCTGGCCGCAGATGCTTGAATGCAGCGTACTTGAACGGGATGGCAAGGTATTGGCTGTGGCAGGCAGCATGTCCGGTGACCTCGCCGTGAGGCTGTGCTACATCGTCGTGGACCCGGAAATGCGGCGCCAGGGACTGGGAAAGACGCTTATAGGGAAGCTCGGAGTGTCCACCCAGGAGCAGAGCAAGATGTTCATGAACTGCTGGACCCAGAGATCAGGCCGGCTGCGCTACTTCACCAGCAAGGCCGGTTTCGAGGACCGCCTGAGCGTCCGCTGGTACATTTCAGCGGTCTAAGCTAGATTCCGGCCGTAACCGGCCCGTCAAATTTCACTTCGCCGCTTTCGACATCAAACTGCATGCCCAGTGCCGTCACATCAACGAACGGTCCGATGTAGCGCACGGATTCCGTCTGGATGCAGTTGCTGTCCTGCTGCCAGATCAGGCGCTTTGCCTCAAAGAACTGTTCGGTTCCGTAGATCTGGCCTGTGATTGAACCTTCAACCTGCACGCTGTTCTCGCCACTGGCAAACAGGCCATCAGTGACGTTGAGCAGGAGCGTACTGTGGTTCTTCATCTGGAACTGCAGAGTCCCTTCCTTGAGCTTGAACTCATTGCCATCCCTGGTGCCGGTCTTCACCCAGAGTTTCATTTCCACATTGCCGGACTGGCCCGTAATACTGAAATCAGCATTGTCCAGCACAATTTCCTTCGGGGCAGTATCCTCGAAAGTCGTGGCTTTCGCGTCCGCATCTTCCTGAGCTGCGGACTGCTCGGGGGCGGGGCGTTTTATCTGACTGGCATCGAACTCACTCGCCACTTTCAGGGCTTCCGGGGAACGCAGGGCAAACCACCAGATCAGGCCGCCAAAAAGCAGGATCAGCATGATCCAGATCACCCGGTAGCTGTTGAGCAGACCCGTGTTCATTGCATTTGCCGCCTCTCGGCTGTGATAGTATTGCACCCGTGCGAATTGAGGCCGTAAAACTCGAGGGAGAGGATCAGGTGGTCCTTCCAGAACTTGAGCTGGCCATGGTGGAGCAGCTGGTCAATTCAGAGGTGTTCACCTGGATTGACATCCACATCTCCAAGGCCGATACGGAACAGTTCAAGCAATTGATGATCGACGGCCTGGACTTCCACCCCAAGACCGTGGAAGACTGCCTTGAACCGACTACACACCTCCAGGCCAAGATGGACGAGGAGCAGGAGTACAAGTTCATCAGCTTCCTGTACTACGAGGGGAATCCGCGGGACAAGCTGTACGTGCGTGAGCTGAACATGTACTTCTCCCGTACCTATGTGATCACGGTTCACACGCACAACATCGAGAATTTCCTGCAGATGTTCCGCAAGCCACCCAGACATATTGTGGAGTACCGTGAGCGGGCCGTGCTGTTCCTGCATCACATCATCGACATGCTGACGGACAGCTACACTGCCACCCTGCGGCAGATCCAGTCATATACCGATGAACTGGAGTTCGAAGTCTTTGACGCCAAGCGTCCCCGGCTGCAGGCCAACCCGTTCAGCCGCAAGCGGGACAGTTCAACCGACATGAAGTTCATCCTGCGCAGCCGCCAGTCCCTGGTGATGATGCGGCGCACGTTATCCAGCGAATCCTCGCTGCTGAACCAGATCATCCGCGAATACAACTATGACGGCGCTCCGGAGTCCTCCGAGGAAATCGCGATCTACTTCTCGGATATCCGTGACCACGTGCTCAATTACCTGGAAATCATTGAGAGTGAGGACCGCTCCCTGAACCACGTGATGGAAGTCCACAGCCTGATCACAGGCTACCAGACGAACGAGAAGCTATACATCCTGACAATCATGTCCACCCTGATGCTGCCGCTGACGCTGATCACGGGGTTCTGGGGGATGAACTTTGACAACCTCTGGCTGTCGGGCAGCCCCCTGGGACTTTATGGAGTCGTGGGCCTGATGGCGATGGTGACGGTGTCGCTGATAGTGTTCTTCCGCTCGCGCAACTGGATCTGATATCAACCGTTGCGTTTCTTGAGCAGCGGCTTGCGCCGGTTCGCACCACTGCGCCGGGTGGTCTTCCGGGGTTCGTCCACTTCGCCGTTCACACTGCGCCTGTACTCCCTGAGCCACATCTCCCGCGCGTTGTCCTCCTGCATGCGATTCAGGATATCGCCTTGCAGGGCAGGTACTCCGGCGCTGCGTGCCAGGTTGACAAGTTCAGTAGGCTCGGCGCTCGGAACGAGGTCAAGCACGCGCTCGAAGCAGCGCAGGAAATTGGTGACTGTGATCAGGCTCTCGCCGGTCGTTCCGTTGTCACCCACCGGAGTGGCGTTGACCAGCAGGTCCCACCGTTTCACCGCATCTCCGCCACCCTGGTCCCGCCGCTTGGGCTTCTTGTAACCCGGAGCCGGCAGCGGATCACGGTCGGCGAAGAAGTCCACCTCATTGATCCAGCCGAAGAAGTTCTTCATGTCCTCCAGCTGGAAGAAGCTGATCTGGCGGCGGATGTCCTTGAACTGGCTGGCGATCTCCGCGGGACGGCGGGGATGGCCGAATCCGACCATGTATCTGGCGCAGTTCATGTTGCGCAGGCCGGCGAGGGCCACCCGCGCAGCTCCACCCGCTCCCATTACCAGGGCTGTACGCACGCGGTCAATCCCCTGTTCCCGCAGGTAGTCCACGAAGGCATGCACATCGGTGTTCTCGCCGTAGATCAGGCCACTGGGGCGCCTGACGAGGGTATTCACCGCACCCAGGCCGCGGGCCGAGGGGGTGATCTCCTGGCAGTAGGCCAGACTGGGCTGCTTGTAGGGCTCGAGGATCTTGGCTCCGAGAAATTCCGGCTGGCTGAGCATTTCGGTCATCCGCTCATGGAAACTGGCCTGCTCCATGGCGATGCTTTCCACTTCGATGGGCAGTTCCTGCCCGGCCAGAACCGCACGATGCAGTTGCGCGGCACAATCCGCATCAGGCTTGGGGCCGATCAGGTACACTTTACGCTTCATATATGACCGAGCGCATATTATAGACTGGCGATTCCAGATGACACATGATGATCAGGATCAGGGTGGCGTTACCGGCCCGCAGAGCCTCAGCCTCGAGTTCGAGGGAAAGCAGTACACGCGCATTCCGATTCGTACACACATTCTAACTGAAAGAGACGATCCTGCCAGCATTGTTGAGCAGTACGTCAGGCCGCACTGGCAGGCAGGCGATGTGCTCTTCCTTGCCGAAACAGGCGTCAGCATCATGCAGGGCCGGGCCCGGGACCACCGCAAGATCAAGCCCACGGCGATCGCCCGCCGCTTGTCGCGACTGGTCACCAAGTCACCCTACGGAGTTGGCCTGCGCAGCCCCTACGCGATGCAGTACGCCATCGAACTGTCGGGCCTGCACCGGATCCTCGCCGGCTGCGCCTGGCATGTGGTGGGCCGGCTGTTCCGCCAGAGCGGCTGGTTCTACGCCGCCGCCGGCATCCAGGCCAAGATGATGGACGCCGAGCATACGATGGGCATCCCGGAGTTCTACGAATGCGTGATCCCCGGTCCGGCTGACCCGCGCGGCACATGCAGGAAACTGAAGGAACAGACCGGGATGGACTGCGCGATCGTGGACGTCAACGACATCTTCCACCCCTGGTGCATCGGCAGCACCCTGTCGCGCACTGACGAAAAGCTGCTGGAGAACTGCCTGACGGACAACCCGCTGGGCCAGGGCAATGAAGGCACCCCACTGGGGATCTGGCGACGGGGCTAGAGCACAGGCGGCATTACACGACCCTGCCGCGATCTATCGCGGACTCGTTGCCCGTTGTTATTCTCAGAAAAAAAAACGGGCCGCCCGTGGGCGACCCGTGATGTTTCCTGGTCATGCATGACGCAACGCGTCCGGTCTGCTAGCCAATTTCGGCGTAGTTCGCACGCAGGGCATCCGCACTTCTCTTCAGACCCTCCAGCTCCTCGTCAGCCAGCTTCACATCAAGGTATCCCTCGATGCCATTACGGCCGACGATTGTGGGCAGGGACAAAGAGACGTTACCTTCAATGCCGTAGGATCCGTCGGGAACTGAACTGACGCAGAGCACGCGCTTCTCATCGAGGATGATGCTGCGCACCACCTCCGTGCAACTCACACCGACAGCCCAGCCGGCACCACCCTTGAGGCGGATCACCTCGGAGCCGGCCTTGCGCGTTTCCACATAGGCGGCATCGAGGGTCTCACGGTCCGTGCAGTTGATGTTGTCAAGCAACATCCCCGCGTAGTTGGCCTGGCTCCAGATCGGCACCATGGTATCGCCATGCTCACCCAGCAGGTAGGCATCGACCTGCCGCGGATCCCAGCCGTACTTCTCAGCAATGATGCTGCGGAAGCGCACGGTGTCCATTACGTTGCCAAGTCCGAAGACCTTCTGGCGGTTCTTGGAACCCATCAGGAAAGCCCGGTAGGTCAGCGTGTCAACTGGGTTGACGACGATCAGCACGATGGCATCAGGATTGACCTCGTTGAGGGTCTGCATCCACTTGTCAACAATGCTGAAATTGGTGCGTACCAGATCCAGGCGGGACTGGTCAGCCTTGCGGCGGGCACCGGCGGGAATCACCACGATGTCCGCGCCAGCCAGCAGCTTGGGGTCCGTACCCGCGATCACACGGGTGTTGCTCAGGCAGGAAGTCGAATGCATCAGGTCCAGCCGCTCGCCCTGTACAGGGTCCTCGAGTATATCGATCAGGACGAGTTCGTGGCAGATTCCTTCCTTGAGCAGGTCAAAGGCAAAGCTGACGCCCACGCGCCCGGCTCCACCAACGATTGCTACACGACTCATGTTTCACCTCAAAGGGATGATTGAACGGGCTAAATCTTAGCACTGTCCCCGGCCCTTCCCGGCTGACCGGACTGCTAGACTATTCATTTCGAGTTAGGAGGGAAGGCTGATGAGCCACCGGGCAATCTTTAGAATTGCAGCAACCCTGATCATGGCAGGGCTGATCTTAACGTCCGCATCATGCAGGAAGCAAGCTGAGGAATCGGATGAATATCTTGATCTGCTGGGCAGCAACTGGGGTCTCGGGGTCACGCTGGGCATGAGCCGTGAAAGTGTTGAAAGCGTTCTTTCCGAGCCGCAATACGAAATTGAAGCCCGCAACAAGCTGTCCACCGACCTTATCTGGCTGCCCGAGCAGACGGATGCCCACGGACTCAAGGACAGCCAGTTGCGGCTGAGCATCTCGAGCGATGACGAACTGATCTGGATGATGTGCATCCGCAAGCTTGCACAGTCGGAGGATGAAGTGGTTTTCGATCCTCCATTCCTGCTCAAGCCCGCCGCTGGCTGCACTATCGGTTCGCTCAAGACTGATTTCGTGGAGAAGCTCGGGCCGCCGACATCCGAGCGCAGTGATTCACTGATCTGGGACCATCAATCGCTGGAGGGCAACCGCCTGCGGATCACGGCCGTCTTCGAAATGGATGAGTCACTGGGTACTGCTGTCTGTTACTCCATTGCAGTGCAGACAGGCAAGTCCCTTGGTGAGTCACTGGCTGAGGAGAAGAAGAAGGAAGTGAAGATCTACTGATCGCGTTACAGCAGCAATGCCTGGATTGCGCGGGCAGCGGTACCCAGTGGATCTGGCAGGCAGACCCTTTCCCGCAGGGCTGCAAAATCATGCAACATCGTTTCCCGCTCTGATTCATCAAACAGCAGGCGTCCGGCCACTTCGGCGATCCTGTCGTGCCGGCAGTCCTCCTGGATCAGTTCCGGCACAACGGCCCGGTTGGCCAGCAGGTTGGGGAATCCGTAGTACGGCATCGAGAAGCGCATGATGTTCCGGCCAATCCAGGCCAGCACTGGATGAAAGCGGTAGCACATCACGGCGGGGGTTCCCATGATCATGCATTCATGCAGCCCCGTGCCACTCTTGACAATCATCAGCGCAGCACGGGCCATCATGTCATAGCGGAACTCTGAATCCAAGAGTACGAGTTCTTCCAGCCCACTGTTTGCGGCCGCCCGCAGGGTGGCTTCACGCAGCTCGGGGTGAGCCACGGGAGCCACGGCAATGATGCGCGGCCCGTCAGGCACGCTCTGACTGGCTGCCTGCAGAAGAACCACCGCGCGGAAGATCTCAGGGGCAATGTCGCTGATCTCCCCGCGCCTGCTGCCGGGCATGATTCCCACGATCTGCGTGTTCTGCATCCGCGTACTGTCCAGTCCGAGCAGTTGCTGGAATTCAGCATCGCTGAGTTTGGGCCTGGCCAGCTCACACAGGGGATGCCCCGGGTAGACATGTGGAATTCCCAGCTGCTCAAACGTATCCAGACTGACGGGATAGATCGGGATTGCCAGGTCGCAGTAGCGCTTGATCATCGCGAAGCGCGGATTGCGCAGGCTGCGCTGCAGTTCAGCAGGGTCATACAGGCTCTCCCAGCGGACCGGGGCCACGTAGTAGGCAATCCGGCCTGTGTATCCACGCTCGCGCAGGATCCGCGCCAGGTTCAGGTTGAGGAAGCGGTTGTCAACCAGCACCACCAAGTCATAGTCTCCCGCCAGGATGTGGCGGACCGTCTCCTGCAGGATGCGCGAGAAGAAGCGGGCCTTGAACATGTTGCGGATGATGCCCATTTCGCTCCAGGTGGCGACGTCACGCAGCAGCTCCACCCCTGCGGCCTGCATCCGGCTGGATCCATTGCCGCGGCAGACCGCTGCCGGCAGGCCATCCTGGGCCCGCAGCTGCTGCAGCTTATCCAGCAGGTGTGCGGCATGCATCTCCCCGGAAAGCTCACCGGTGGATATGAAGATGCGCGGGGCGCTGGCTGGGCCTGCAGTGGACACGCAGCGATTATATGGCAGAGCAAGGCATCAGCCGGTATTGCGCTGCCGCACTGATTACCTCTCATGGAGCCTGAGGGATGCCGTTGGGGCCGTAGCACCGTATAATATCGGCCTTATGCTCTCCAACGAGATACGTGAAAGTTTCCTCGAATATTACCGCCAGCAGGGCCATACCGAACTGCCGAGTGCATCGGTGGTTCCGGTGGCCGACCCCAGCCTGCTGCTCATCAATGCAGGCATGGCACCGCTCAAGCGCTACTTCATGGGCCAGGAAAAACCGCCGGCCAGCACAGCGATGAATTCACAGAAGTGTGTGCGCACGATTGATATCGAACAGGTGGGCAAGACCAACCGGCACAATACGTTCTTTGAGATGCTCGGCAAGTTCAGCTTCGGCGCCTATTTCAAGGCTGAGGCGATGCGCTACACCCTGGAATGGATGAGCAGCAGCGACTGGCTGAACCTCGATACCTCGCGGCTCTACATCACACACCACGAGCAGGATGAGGAAACCCGCCGGTTGTGGCTGAAGGAGCTGGGCTGGCCCGAGGAACGCCTGTTCGCACTGGGCGACGCCGACAACCGCTGGGCAGCCGGCGATACCGGACCCTGGGGCTACGACACGGAGTACTTCTGGGACTTCGCCCCGGACGGGCAGCCCATCGATCGCGAGAGCTTCATCCGGCTCAGTGAAAGCGGCCGGATCGTGGAAATCGGCAACGACGTATTCATGCAGTACCAGCGTGCCCAGGACGGGTCTGACAGTGAACTGCCCAGCCGCAATGTGGACTACGGCGGCGGGCTGGAGCGCTTCAGCATGGTCAAGCAGGATGTGCGCACGGTCTACCGCACTGACTGCATGGACTACCTGATCAGCGGCTTTGCGGAGGTTGTCAACAAGGCCACGAAGCGCAATCCCTCGGATGAAGAGCTGTTCGAGCTGGGTGCCCGGGGCTTCAACCCCTACTGGCTGGCGGCCGACCATATCCGCACAGCCACTGTCCTGCTCGCGGACGGTGTCAATCCAGGCAACAACGGACGCAACTACGTGCTGCGCAAGCTGATCCGCCGCATCATATCGCAGGCCTTCATCCTCGGCGTGCGGGAACCCTTCATCATGCAGCTCAGTGACCTGGTGATCAGCAAACTTGGCAACCACTACGTGGACCTGCGCAAGAACCGTGAAAGGCTGATTGAGCCCTGGATCAACAAGGAGGAAGAGCAGTTCTTCGGTGTGATGAACCGCAGTTTTGATGAGGTGATGGAACGCATACAGCAGGCCGGAGCCAAGGGCGAGAGCCTCAGTGGCCGGTTTGCCTTTGAGATATACGATACCTATGGCTTCCCCTTCGAGGTGACCCGTGATCTCTGTGAACTGGAGAATGTCAGCCTGGATGAGGTGGGATTCAACGAGGAGATGGATGCGCAACGCGAACGCGCCAGGGCGGCCGGCAAATTCGAGGGAGACATGGGCCGGCAGGAGGAAACTGCCCTGGAAGTGCGGTTCCTCGGCTACCTGGAAACGAGCGCGGAAGTGTCAGTGCGCAGTGTTGAAGCCCTGCCGGACATCCGCGGGATCGCGCCGCTGATCGCCCCTGGCAGTCCCAAGGAAGGTGATCCCGTGCCGGGAGTGCGGATGGTGAGTGATGCAACTCCCTTCTACAGTGCAGCCGGCGGACAGCCGGACGACACGGGATGGTTGCCGCTGGACGGACAGAACTATCCGATGCAGGCCATCGGCACACGCGGAGTGCATGTGGTGCTTGGCGAACCGGGGATTGAGGAAGGCAGCCGGGTGATCCTGGCTGTCAACACTGTGCGCCGCGATGCCCTGAAGCGGCCACATACGACCAACCACCTGATGCTGGAAGCGCTCAAGCAGGTGCTGGGCGGACACGTAAGCCAGGCCGGCTCGCAGCTCAGTGAGGATGAGATCCGCTTTGACTTCAGCCACTTCCAGGCCACTACGCGTGAGGAGCTACTGGCAATCGAGGAACTGGTCAACCGCTGGATCATCGAGGACAACCCGGTGCGCTACGACAGCATGCCGCTGGCCAAGGCCAAGGAGATGGGCGTCACGGCGGTGTTTGACGAGAAGTACGGGAATGAGGTCCGTGTTGTCAGTATCGGTGAGGGCGAGGAGGACAGCATTGACGGCTGGGTCAGCCGTGAACTGTGCGGCGGAACGCACCTCGAGCGCACGAGCATGGCCTGCCGTTTCGTGATCGTCAAGGAGGAAAGCGTGCAGTCCGGCATCCGCCGGATCTACGCCCTGACCGGATTCAAGGCCCTGGAGTTTGCCAACGCGGCGCGGGAAGCAGCGGATGGCCTGGGGCTGCATTACAAGGTCCCGCTTCCCATCCCGACCGGGATGAATGACATGCAGGAATATGCCAGCCGGGCAATCCAGTGGCGCGAGGATCTGCTCTCCCGAATCAGCGAGACTGAGCAGGCCGCCCGGGAAGCGCGCCAGGCGGCGGTGGAGGCCAGGCGGGAACTGGAAGTCGGCGGCATGGTTGAGGAGCTGGCACAGCAGGCCGAGGAACTCGGCGGGCTGCATGTGCTCGTACAGGCGGTGGAACTGGGCCAGCGCGAGGATGTCAAGTTCCTCGTCGAGCGACTTGCCGGCCAGCACTGGAAGGACAGCTACGTCGTCTTCCTTGCCGGAAATGTCGAAGGCAAGGCTGTCCTCGTCTGCAAGCTGTCCCCGGAAGCGCTGGCCACCGGACTGAAGGCATCCGAGCTGATCCGCGAAGCGGCAAAACTCTGCAAGGGTGGTGGCGGAGGTCGTCCGGAGTTCGCGGAAGCGGGGGGCAAGGACGGCAGCATGAACACGGAATCCGCCGCAAAGGTCAGGGAAATGATCGAGGCGACCCTGGCAAAATGAGCACTATGCAACACAGATTCCTGCTGAGCGCGCTGCTGGCAATTCTCTGCCTGGCAATTCCCGGCAGGCACGCCGCCGCAGCCGAACCCCCCAAGGGAGCAGTGGCTGTCACACTGACAACCACGGATGACTATGCGGTATCCGGCTGGTATTTCAGACCGCGGACCACGGAAGCTCCGGCCCTGATCCTGCTGCATATGTTCGGCAGCGACAAGTCCGCTTTCACTAAGCTTGCCGGCAAGCTGGTAGTGGAAGGCTATGCCGTTATTGCCATTGACTTCAGGGGGCATGGTGAGACGCTGGACCCACAGGGGCGCAATGACGGCTACAAGGCACTGAAGGAATCCGACTTCCAGGCCATGCTGAATGACGTGCAGGCGGCACACGAGTTCCTCGGCAGGCAGCTGGAGGTGGATGCTGAGCGCGTGGGCATCATCGGGGCCAGCATCGGGGCCAACCTGGCAATCATGTACGCATCCCAGGACCTGCGTGTGCGGACAGTGGTGGCCCTGTCAGCGGGGCAGGATTACAAGGGCCTGGTACCGGCGGAGTATCTTGATGCCCTGGGGCGGCGGCCGCTGTACCTCATCTGCGCAAAGCAGGACGAATACTCCTGGCAAAGCAGCCTGGCCCTGGAGAAGCTGGCGCTGAAGGCTGATCCGGTCAGCCTGCGGGTGTTTGCAGGCCGCTCCCACGGAACGGACCTGCTGGAGTCATATGAGGGTCTCGATGACACGATCGTGTCAGGCTGGCTGTTGAACTACCTGGCTCCCCGCCGTTGATCACTGGGTTATCCATGCCCTGACAGGGCCTGGCTCCAGTTGCCAAGCAGGCCCTCCAGCACATCCGTCGCCGTTTCCAGGTTCGAGTGGAATCCCGCATTGAATTCGTCCACCGCAGTTTCACCCACCTGGTTGCTGACGAACTTGAGCGACCACAGCGGAAGTTCATGGGCCTGGCACAGGGCAGCCAGGCTGTAGAGTTCCATGTCCTCCAGCTGAGCCTGCGGGAATCCCGGCCGCAGACGATCCTCTGCAGTGCTGAAACTGCAGCCGCTGTTGCAGCTGGCGGCATCCAGCCCGGCTGCCAGACAGTGTTCCGTAGCAATCTCAAGAGCAGTGAAGTGCTGATCAAACTCCGCCAGGGGCAGGTGCAGATCCCATTTGCACACCCTGGACACACAGCGGATGCTGCCGCCTGGCAGCCCGGCCCCGGGGTATGCTCCGGCAGAGCCGAAGTTGGCAACGGACTTCACATTTGGGAAGCAGCTGAGCAGGGATGACGCTGCTGCGGACATGTTATGTCCACCGATTCCACTGACAGCAATCACGGTGGTACCGCAGCGATGCACGGAGCGGTAGCCGCGGGAATCAATCAGCCGGACACGGTCCCCCAGCCTTTCCAGCAGGGGCCGGGCCTCTTCCTGCATAGCAACCAGCAGCAGACTGTTTACAGATGGTTCGGACATGGCATATGCTCTGGCCAGTATAGGGTCCGCCGGCTGGCGGGCCGCCGGAGAGCGCCGTGCTGGGATTCCTGAAAGAAAGAATCTACCTGCAGATACTGCTGCTTTATGCCCTGGGGATCGCCCTCGGCGCCCAGCTGATCATGCCGCATGGGCTGCCCGGCCGGATCCTCTTTCCCGCGCTGGGAGTACTTCTCGGCCTGCTGGGACTGCACTATCTGTGGCAACGCTCCCATTCCCTGCTGGCTACGCTGCCGGCCGGCCTGGCAATCATCTGTTCCGGCTTCCTCTACTGCAACGTGGCGATACATGAGGTGACCTCAGCCCCGCTCTTGGAGTACTGCAGTGATGACAGCGTGGATGGAAGCGCAGTCGTGGCCAGCCTGCCGAAGTACCAGCGCGGACACCTGCGCTTCCTGGCCAGCCTCAGCGGTTTGCCGGGCAGCCCCGCCGGGAAGAGCCTTGGGCGCTGCCAGTTCTACCTGCAGTGCGAACCCGGTTTCGTCCTGAATCCCGGAGACCGCATCCGCTTCCACGGTGCACTGGAGGAGGTCAGCGCACCCCGCAACCGCGGACAGTTCAACTACCGGGCCTACCTGCTTCAGCGTGGCACCATCGTGACCTGCTACCTGCCATCGCCCCGGTTCCTGGATATCCAGGATGCCAGCGGCAGCCGCAGGCTGGCCTGGCTGACAGTGCTGCGCAGCCGGCTGATGGACAGCCTGACAGCGGGGCTGCCGGAGGATCTGCGGGACCTGGCAGTCAGCGTGGTCTACGGGGACAAGATCACGGACCTGGACGATGAACTGCAGGAGCGCTTCCGGCGCGCCGGACTGACGCATATACTCGTTGCCAGCGGCACCCAGGTCAGCCTGCTGATCCTGCTGCTGGCCATGGCCCTGTGGCGCAGCCCCCGCAGCTTTGACAGCCGGGGTACGCTGATCAGCATCCTGCAGTTCGTGGTCACCATCAGCGTCGTTGCCATCTATGCCGGCATCACCGGATATGAGACGAGCATCGTGCGGGCCCTGTGCATGGGCCTGCTGCTGTGTGCCGGGCGACTGTTCCTGCGCAATGTGGACGGGCTGTCAACCCTGTCCCAGGCAGGCCTCGTGCTGTTGCTGGCCCAGCCCCTGCAGTTGTTCACCCCCGGCTTCCAGCTGAGCTTCCTCGCCACATTCGGGCTGATCTACATGATGGGTACACTGCATCCGCTGATCATGCACATCGGAGGCTGGCGGCGCTTCCTGCTGGATGGACTGCTGACAACCGGCGGCGCCCAGCTGTTCGTGACCCCGGTGCTGGCCGCCAGTTTCAACCAGTTCTCCCTTGTCGGACTGCTGAGCAACCTGCTGGCAGTACCGCTCTCCCTGGTCCTGCTGATCTGCGGGGCACTCTCGAGCTTCGGGCTGTCCGCGCTGCCGCTGATTGGTCCGACACTGAACTGGCTGGTGATGCTGTTCAGCCTGCTGCTGGACCGGCTGGCAACACTCTTCAGTGACATGCCCTACTCCAGCATTGCCGTAACCAGCCCACCCGCCTGGTTCCTGCTGGCCTTCTACCTGCTGTTGCTGCTGGCCGGCGAGTGCTTCCGCAACCGCGAAGTGCTGTCCGCCCGGCAGCTCGCCATCCTGCAGCCGGTCTGCCTGCTGCTGGGCTGGCTGCTCAGTGGCTGGATCGCCATGCGCTGGATATTGCCCCATCCTGAGCTGAGCCTGCTGCGGCTGGAGCGCAGCTTCGCTGTATATCTTGAAGTGCCAGGGGCGGGACGCCACCTGCTGGCCAGCAGTTACTGGCTGGGCAGGCGGCATAATGCCGACAACCTGATCAGCTCGCTGAAGGCCCGCGGCGTCAGCCGGCTGGATACGGTCCTGTGGCTGGATGGGATTCCGCAGGACAACCCACTGGAAAGCCTCGCTGAAACACAGCAGGACCTGGCAGCCAGCACTCCAGGGGAACTGCCCTTCATTGCCCTGCCCTCCGAGCAAGGCAGGATTGCCGGCCTGGTCTGCCAGCTATCCGGTCGCAATGCCGCAGTGGTCTGGGATCCAGCCGCCCTGGGTCACGATGATCGGGATGCCTGGTCCGAGGAGGTGGATGCCTGGCTGGTGGTTGAGTCCCGGGATAAAGGCCTGGATTATCCAGCGCTGTCACTGATAAAGCAGGCTGGGAATGCGTCAATCGGCTGGATTTCCGTGGATGCCGATGTCGCTGGGGAGATTGCCGGATGGCTGGTCAGTGACGCAGAAATATGTATAAAGCCTGCCCCGGAGGACAGGCTCAGTACTTTTACGATCTGGAGGTAGCCGGGTTTACTTCTTGCCGAACTGCTTGTTGAAGGCCAGCATCAGGCGGCTGACCTTGCGTGAAGCATTCTGCTTCTTGATCAGGCGCTTGGTGGCACTCTTGTAGATGCGCTTGACGGCTGCATCGAGGGCAGTCTTGGCCGCATCCCGGTCCTCGCCATCCATCGCAATGCGCGCTTTCTTGATGCTGGTCTTCAGCATCGTCTTGAAATGTACATTGCGTTCCTGGTTCCGGCGGGTCACCAGGATCTGCTTCTTTGCTGTCTTCGTATTCGCCACGTAGATTCTCCGCTCAAAAGTCGAACGATGATTATAGTGCCAGATATTGCCGTGTCAAGCCAAAATACGCAAATCCAGCCGCTGCTCAGCTAGAATATCGGCGTGAAAACGCTACTCCTGGCACTTATGTGCATTGCAATCGTTCCCCTGGCTGCCGGCTGTCCGGCTGGTGAATCGGACAGTCAGGGTGATTCCGGGCAGGAATCCCCTGCTGCACAGACCAGCGAGGCCGCAGTGGCCCTCCCGCCGGATGCGGAAGCACTGGCGGTCAGTACAGACCAGCTCAAGCTGGGCCAGCGCATGCAGATCACCGTACCCAAGGAGCCTGCTGCGGGCAGTTACACCCTGAAGATCGTGAAGACCCAGCAGGATGATTCGGGAAAAGTCGTGCAGATTGAGCAGGACTCCTTCGAACCGGTCAGCGGGCCCGATTCCATGAACGGCTGGCTGCCGCCCCGCACGGGCAAGTACACCGTGATGCTGCTGGACGGCCAGGCCAATGTCGTGGACTCTGAAAAGGTCGCGGTCACGGCCTGGCCAAAGGGCGAGCCTGTCGCGCAGGTCCCACCCTTCGTAAGCATCCATGCCACAGAAGTCTCGGAGGGCATGCAACTGGAGGTCGGTCTGCCGCTGGTGGCCTACTACCTGGTGCCTGAGGACTTCCCGCATGATGCCTGGATCGGGCTGTTCCGTTACGACGGCAACTTCGAGGGCAGTGCCAGCGCCGAGGATGCTGTTGACTCAGCACTGCTCAGCGGAAACAAGGGACAGTTCACCTTCTGGCCGAAGGAGGCCGGGCGCTATGTTGTGCGCCTGTTCTGCTCCTCGGACATCGAGGCCAGCCATGTCGGGGACAGCCAGGAAATCACCGTGGTTCCTGCAGCGGACTGATCAGGCTTCGCGGTAGCGCTTCAGCAGCCAGTCCGCAACTTCCGCGATGGGGACCCGTTCCTGGCTCAGGCTGTCACGGTCGCGGATGGTGACCGCTGCATCCTCCTCGGATTCAAAGTCATAGGTCAGGCACCAGGGTGTGCCGATTTCATCGAGGCGGCGGTAACGCTTGCCAATGCTGCCGGCATCGTCAAATTCCACACTGAGACCGGCATCCTGCAGCTCGCGATATAGCGCGTAAGCCTTGCTGTCCGGTCCACTGAGCTTCTTGGAAAGCGGCAGCACGGCAGCGGTGACCGGCGCAATGCGCGGATGCAGGCGCAGCACGATGCGGATGTCAGTGGCCTTGCCTTCATGCTTGGTGTCCTGTTCGTCCTCGAAGTAGGCCGCCGTCAGCACTGCGAGGAACATGCGACCGAGACCGACGGAAGTTTCTATGCAGGCCGGCAGGTAAGTGGCGAGCACCTTGGCCTCCGCCTTGTCCATGCCGGAGCCGGTCAGGAGTGCCATCGCGTCATCGTCAAACACCTCGAAGCTCTTGCCGCTGTGCTTCTGGTGCTGGGCCAGGTCGAAACTGCCGCGGTGGTGCACGCCCTCCAGCTCGCCCCAGCCGAAGGGGAACTCAAATTCGAAGTCCAGCGCAGCCTTTGCATAGTGGGCCAGCTTCTCGGGGGGATGCTCATGCACCCTGAGCTTGTCTTCCGGCAGGCCCAGCTCGCGGTAGAAGGTCTGGCGCTCGCTGAACCAGAACTGGTACCAGTCCATCGTGGGGGCGGTGCCTCCCGGCTGGCCGGGGACACCGGACTCGTCCGCCGCGCCCAGCTCCTGAAGCTTCTGCGTGAGTTCATCCGGCCGCACGAAGAACTCCAGTTCCATCTGCTCGAATTCGCGGGCACGGAACAGGAAGTTGCGCGGGTTGATTTCGTTTCTGAAGGCCTTGCCTACCTGGCAGATGCCGAACGGCACCTTCTGGCGTGAGGTGATGCGCACGTTGTCAAAATCCACAAAGATCGGCTGGCAGGTTTCGGCCCGCAGGTAGCCCACCTGGCCGGCATCGCCCGTGGCACCGATCTGCTGGCGGAACATCAGGTTGAACTGGCGCGGCACGGTGAAGCGGCTGGCCTTGCCCGTCGTGGGATTCAGCGGGTAGTAACCAATCTGCTCCTTGAGCCCATCCCAGAAGGCCGTCTCATCGCCATTGCTACCGGCATTCAGCCAGGTCAGGGCGTACAGCTCGGCGGCCTCGGCATCAGCTTCGCTTTCATAACGCAGCTGGTCGATGCGGAAGCGCTCCTTGCTGTTCTTGTCGTCAATCAGGGCATCATTGAATGCGCCCACATGCCCGCTGGCGGTCCAGACCGATTCGGGGCCGATGCAGGCTGAGTCCAGCCCGACCACGTTGTCGCGGCGGCGCACCATGAAATCCCACCAGAAGCGCTCGAGGTTCTTCTTCATCTCGACGCCCAGCGGGCCGTAGTCCCAGAAACCGGACAGGCCGGAATACACTTCACTGTTGGCAAACACAAAACCGCGGCGCTTGCACAGCGTCACCAGCTTGTCCATCAGTTCCATGGAACTGACCTGTTGTCCGTGGGTACTCATAACGTTCTCCTTGGCGCTACGACTGGCTGCCGCAGCGCAGAGGGGAAGTATAGATGGCTCAGGGCCGGGCGGCAAGGGATTGCGAAGGATGCTGCCGGCCCTTGACATTGCGGGGGGGTAAAATGCAGAGGAATCAAATTGTGGGAGAGCTAACATGGACCTCCAGAGATTGACCCTGTTTTTCATGACCCTTGCTGCAATCGTTGTCACAGTTGCGAGCCCCTGCTTCGCCCAGACCATGGATGAGCAGGAGAAGCAGGAGAAGATGGACAATTTCCAGACGGAGATGATGCAGCGTTACGAGGATGAGCTGCATAAATCCGAGGAACGGATGCTGGCCAGTGAGGCGGTGCTGAAGTCCAAACCTGCGGAGAAATGGACTGCGGAGGAGCAGGAGGAATACCTCCAATGGGCTATGTACACGATCTACTACGGCTTCATAATCTACAAGGACATCCACCGCCAGCTTCCGCAGGGCAGCTCGGTGCTCATGAAGATGGAAATCATTGAGCACTGGCCAGGCAACCCCTACAACGACTGGGAGCCGGTCCGCTGGGGTGGTGAGGGATTTGTCCCCGGCAACATCATCGTGCAGGAATGCCCGCCGGAGCTGTACAGCGGGCTGTGGAACCCCAAGCCGATGACATTCATCATGAGCATCAATGGCCCGAGCATCGACTACATTCCACTCCAGGAGATCACCTACCCGCTGGAGTACTGGGCGATGCGGCCCGCAGGCAGCGTATGGATCACAGGTGCTACGACATCACCTCACTCCAACTCATACAGTCAGTACAAGGAAAGGAAGATCTACCTTGAGAAGCTGGCCGCTGAGGAAGCCGGTGAAACTGAGCAGGCCGAATAGCCAAATCACTGTATCCACCGTCAGCATGAAAACGAAAAAGGCGTCCCGCGGGACGCCTTTCTACTTTCTGAGGTGGGGTGTGCGCTAGCTGACAACGGAGCTTTCAATCGATGGCTGGAAGCGATAGCCAAATCCGCGCACGGTCTGGATGAACTGCGGGTTGGAGGGATCCTCTTCAATCTTGTCCCGCAGTGTGTGGATCGTCACATCAACGGTCTTTTCACCACTCGGGCTGTCATCGCCCCAGATGCTCTTGAACAGCTCATGGCGGCTGATGGCCACCCCGGGATTCTCCGCGAGGGTCACGAGGATCTGGTATTCCTTGAGGCGCAGCTTGACTTCGTCCTCGCCCCTGTAGACGATGCGGGCGGAACAGTCTATCCGCACATCACCGAAGGCGATCTCCGTGGGACGATCCTGCTCATAACGGCGGATGACGGCCTTGATGCGGGCCTGGAGCTCGGGAATCGAGAAGGGCTTGACGACATAGTCATCAGCGCCCAGCTCGAAAGCCTGCAGCTTCTCGTCCTCCGCGCTGCTGGCTGTCAGCAGAATCACGGGGGTCTTGTCCTTCTTTGTGCGCCGCATCCAGCGCAGAAGGTCGAAGCCGTTTTCGCTGCCATTCATGTTGATGTCCAGCACGACGATGTCAAAAGTACCCGATTCCAGCTCGTTGCGGGCCTCCGGCACATTTCGCGCGGCTTTCACCTTGTATCCGGCCTCTGACAATGCGTCCCCGAGCATGTCCCGTAATTGCTGCTCATCATCAACTATCAAAACTGACTGTGACATGGTTGTTTCCTTCACCCTGATTTCGAACAAATGCGCAAATATTGAATCGCATCGGTTCTTTTTCCAGCATTTAGTCAAACCGACCAATCGGGTCATTTAACCAATCCTGTCGCATTATACAATGGATATCTCACCCGGACATATGGAAAATGCAACTTTACCAAGTCTTTAAAAAAATTCTTTACTCCGCAGATAAGGGATAATATATTCTCGAATGAATAACAGCTCTGCAGTAACAATTATTTTAATTGTAGTATTCATATTTGCATCCACCTGGCTGGGATGGAGCGTGCTGCGCATCCAGGAAGCCGGGGAGTCGGGAATTCCGCTGGCCAGTCTGGGCAACATGCAGCTGGAGCAGTCCATCAACGAGCTTGTAAGCAGTCCCAGTCTGGACAAAGCCAGCAAACTGCTTCCCCAGGCAAGGGCCCAGTATGAGCAGCATGACGGCTTCCGGGAAAGGACCCTCCTGACCATAGTCCTGTACTACTGCGCAAACATGGATCCTGAGCTCTACCACGATTACCTGCGGGAGGCCCTGCCCCTGGTGATGCAGAACTACCGCAGCAGTGACGTGCCCAACCGGGGGTCCGGGGAGCTGCTGCTGAACTTCCTGGCCATGGCCCTGCTGGAAGATGAGTTCCGGACCTGGAAGCGGGACCTGCTGAGTATGGAGCCATACATGGCTGAGGATCTGGACCTGCTGGCCCTGACACTGTGGCTGGAAACGGATGAGCGGCAAGGGCTGGCTGAGCTGCAGGACAGCTACATTAATGCGGAACTGTTATCAAAGTCGAGCAGGTCTATGGCATTTAAAATACACTGTATGTTAAATCACTTCGATCTGGCAAGCCAGTTTGAAAGTGATTCACTTGTTCTTCCAGATAATTCTAATTCCGCCGAATCAACAGGCAATGATCCTGATACTTCACCCGTAATTGAACGCTTCACTTATCTGACAACGCTGAGTTATCTGCTTCACAATGCCCGATTCAGCGATGCTCAGGCATATCTGGAATACAACAGGAGTGAATTGCTTGACCCGGCCTACGTCGCCGTACAAAAAGCAGTAATCCTTGCAGCAACAGGTCAGGAAAACAGCCAGGCATTCGAT
Source organism: Planctomycetales bacterium (assembly GCA_024645305.1). GTDB lineage: Bacteria > 4484-113 > 4484-113 > 4484-113 > JAFGCY01 > JAHEFU01. The sequence continues at coordinate 17,331 of JAHEFU010000001.1, read as the reverse complement.
ACATGTCTAGCAGACATAGCTGCTTCACCGTTCCTGAATTTCAGCAAGGCGGCGGCTGAGGCCAGTGTTTATACGGAACTGGCCGGCATCGGAAACGCCCAGGACTGGAATTCAGCTGCTTCCGCATTATACACAGGTAATGAGAATGATCCTTATCTACTCATGGAACTATCCTCATTTACGTCCTTATTGAGTAATCAATCAATGACTGTGACTGATGCCCAGGCTGAACAGCAAATTTTCAGTGCAATGCAGTTCGCCGAGTTGGCATTGCAAAACAGCAGGACTTACGCTGAAAAACAGCTCAGTATGATGGCGCTTTGCATTGCCAGTGCGGCACACCCCGATGCACAAAGCAGTGTTCTGCTACAGGAACAGTCCAGTGGATATCTGCGCAAGGCACTTTCTCAAAGTGAGTTGGATTCCGACGGATTCCCACTGAGCAGCAGGGTTGAGATTTCCCTGATCACCGGAAATGAGTCAGTCAGGAATCTGCGGGAGCACAGCTCTGCCTATGATGAAAGCATCCACGAGATCATCCGGGATTACATCTCCCAGCTTCAGGGGTACTATGGGGAAAACCCCCTCAGCCTGCAAACCGACTGACATCCGTGTTTACTTCACATATGTAAACTTACCCTGTTGAGAAATTTTTGATACTGTTTCCCACGAGGGTTGAAAAATTATGGGGCACCATCTTAGGGCAATTCGCCGTCTTGTCATCCTGCTATCCGTGTGGGCCGTTGCAGCCATCATGTGCAGCCAGGCCTGGGCCGCCTTGCAGGAGAATCGTGAAATGCAGGAGCGCCTCTCTCGCAACCAGGCGGAGTACGACTCGAACCTCTCTGAACTGACCCGCCTGATGGATACCAGGCAGCGTCTGGAAACGGATACTGGGACCCAGATTGACCTCCTGAAGCAGAAGCTGGGCTATTGCGAGCCTGGCGAGATTCCGATAATCATCGTAGACAAGACTGCACCAAACCTGTAGCGACTATATACTCTTTAGGCCATGAGACCACTGACTGCTGCAATCCTGCTAGTCTTCGCCGCCCTGCTGGGCTGCAATTCCGGTGACGGTGCCAATGCCCAGGGCAGTGGCAATGCTGATCAGGTGGACCCCGCCCTCTATCTGGCAACCCGGCACTTTGATGAGCGCAAGGCCTGGAAGCATCTCGAGAACCAGATCAACATGGGATTCCGTGTACCGGGCAGCTCTGCGCACAAGGCCTGCAAGGAATACATTGTCGCTGATCTCGAGAAGTACTGCGATGCAGTGGAAGTCCAGGAATTCAGCATGCAGCTCGGTGGCAGCGATACCCGGATGTGGAACATCGTCGGCCGCTTCAATGTCAATGCCCCCCGCCGGGTGATGCTGGCCGCGCACTGGGACACCCGGCCGACCGCCGACATGAATACCAAGGCCAGCAAGAAGCTGCCGATCCAGGGCGCCAATGACGGAGCCAGCGGCGTGGCGGTGCTGCTCGAACTGACCCGGGTGTTCTCCGAACAGGAGTTCGAGACGGGCCTGGACCTCGTGTTCTTCGATGGGGAGGACTACGGCCCCGGGCTGGACATGATGCTGCTGGGCAGCAAGTACTATGCCGCCAGCATGCCGGACAGTGAGGTTGACAGCTACAACTACGGAGTGCTGATCGACATGGTGGGTGACAGTGACCTGGTGATCCGGCCCGAGAACCACTCCTCCAGGTCAGCCGAGATCTTCATGGCCGCCAAAGCCCTAAATGATGCGATGGGATACAGGGTGTTCCGCGAGGCGGGCGCACTGACGATCTACGATGACCACCTGGCCTTCATTGACCGCGGGATGCACTTCTACGACTTCATTGACTTCGAGTACGGGCCTGACAACCGCTACTGGCATACGACGGACGACACGATTGACAAATGCAGCAAGGAGAGCCTGAAGGCTATCGGGGAGATCCTCGAGAACCTGTTCCTCAAGTTCCCGGACCTGTATGCCCCTGAGGGCTGAGGCCTGGCGGGACCAGGCTCAGTGCCCTGCCCCATCCCCTGCTGCCATGCCGTGTCCCGGCGGATCAGCCGTGATATCCAGCCCAAGCAGCGCAGCAGCTTCCTCGGCCCGTGTCATGTCTCCACCATGGAAGATCCGGTTGACATACTGCGGCCAGTGATCCCTGAAGGGCGTACTGTTCAGCTCATCATGGCAACGCACGCAGAAGGCGTAGTCGTAGCTGGTGACCGGCGGGTCCGGGGCCACGATCGATGACGGGTCATCCATCGCCGCATAGACGTGCAGGTCGTCAATGTTCGAATGACAGGTGATGCAGTTCATCGGCATCAGTTCATTCTCGTCGGGGTCATAGATGATGTGGCAGCTGATGCAGTCCAGGTTGTAGAGCTGGTTGTCGTCTTCGAGTGTCTGGCGAGCCTTGGCATGCCCGCTGGCAACATAGCTGTCGTACTGGCTCTGGTGACAGGCTGCACAGTACTCCGGCGGGAAGTAGATTGAGTCATCATCGAAGGGCATGATTTCCGCGAAGACATCCTTCAGGCCGCCCTTGAACTCGTCAAGCACCGCCGTGATCCGTGCACTGTCGACCAGTTCCTCATCCAGCGGGATGTTCAGGCCACTGAGGGCATAGCCCCCGTCTTCCAGCGGATCGAAACTGACGAAGCCCAGATAGCGGCCGAGCTTCCAGTTGTTGATGGCAGGTGGGTTATTCTCGAAGTCGAGTGATGCGGCAAGAGTGTCGCGGTTGCCGGTCAGGAACAGGGCAGCCCGGCCCGCATAGCGATTCTTCATGTCCGCCAGCCAGAGGGGATCACCTTCCAGGCAGATGATGGTGCAGTCCGCTCCTACGAGATCCGCCAGCACGCTGTCCAGGGCGAGCTGCGGATCCTCAATGCTCATGCCTGCGGGCAATTCGAATGTGGCGAATTCCGGCTGGCTGACTGCCGTCAGGGCCACGTCATTGCCTGCGATGGCAATGCGCAGGGACTGGTCGGTATAGGGCGCACCATTGCTGTAGACGTTGGCACTGACGAAGGGAATGTCTGTCAGCGCTGCCAGCCGGTCCAGCTCGGAAGCCCCCTGCTGGGCCTCGCGCACACCAAGCACCAGGGCGTCGTAGTCCATCTGCTTCAGGGCCTTCACGATGGCCTCACCCTTCATCATCTGGAAAGTGCCGGCTTCCTCGAAGAAGTGCGCACCTTCGATCTTCAGCACCGGACCGCCGCTTTCGAGCTCTTCAAGCTTCGTAGCTCGCCGGGGCAGTCCGCCGAGTTGATGTGCACTGCAGCCGCAGACCTCCAGGTAGCCACTGGTGTCATAGTTCCAGGCAACAGAGAAGCTTTCGCGCGGTGCGGTCTGCAGGCAGGCGGACAGCACGCCAAACAGCGCGCAGAGCAGCAGGCCACAGATCAGCAGTTTCATGTCAGGCGCCCTCTCTGATCGCCACAGTGAAGTCTATCTCCACAGGCACATTGAGGGGCAGTGCCACACTGCCCACGGCGGCACGGGTATGCCGGCCGGCATCGCCGAATATTTCCACCAGCAGGTCGCTGGCTCCATTTATCACCTGCGGCTGCTGGCCAAAGCCCGGCGGGCAGGCCACGAATCCGCGCAGGCGGATGATGGCTTCGATACGGTTGAGACTGCCGCCAAGAGCTACGCGCATCCAGTCCAGCCCGTTTATCACGCACTGGCGGGCACATTCCTGGCCCTGTTCAATGCTGAGTCCATCCCCCACCCTGCCTGTGAACAGGGACTGCCCGTCCTTCATCGGAATCATACCGGAGAGGTACAGGACTGAACCATGGATGCGGTACGGCAGGTAATTGGCCACGGGCATGGCCGGACTGCCAGGTGCGATTCCCAGATCCGACAGTTTCTTGTCAAAATCCATGAGCGATTCTATCACGTCAGGGAGTATTGAACTGTAAGCCGTGAGCGGAAGCGGTGCCCGCCTACGATGTAAAATATCTCCGACTAGCGAGGGAGGAAATCATGGAATTCGGCTACACCGAAGAACAGATGATGGTCCGTGAGACTGTCCGCGAATTCGCGGAGAGCGAACTGGCCCCGGAAGCACTGAAGCGTGACAAGGAAAAGCTGTTTGCCAGGGCCCAGTGGGAGAAGTACAGTGAGCTGGGCTTCGCGGGCATGACCGTCGCTGATGAATACGGCGGCAACGAGCTGGATTCGGTCAGTGAGGCGATCGTCATTGAGGAACTGAGCCGCGTGGATGCCAGCTTCGGTGTGCTCGTGGCCGTGCATTCCGGCCTGACCGGCAAGACCCTCAATAACTGGGCCACCCCGGAGCAGAAAGCACAGATCCTGCCGAAGATGGCCAGCGGTGAGTGGATATCGGCCTACAGCCTCAGTGAAGCCGGCAGCGGCAGCGACGCGATGGCCATGTCCTGCCAGGCCAGGCTTGATGGCGACGACTGGGTGCTCAACGGTACCAAGCTGTGGGTCACCAATGGCTCCGTGGCCAGCATCTTCATCATCTTCGCCATCAGCCATCCCGACGCCGAACGCAGCAGCCAGCGCGTGACGGCCTTCATAGTGCCGCGGGATGCAGAGGGTTTCACCGTCAGCAAGACGGAGGACAAGCTGGGCATCCGTTCCAGTGACACTGCGGAAATCGTGCTGAAGGATGTGCGCGTGCCCCGCAGCATGGTGCTGGGACCGGAAGGCCAGGGTGCCAAGGTAGCCTACAACGCCCTGGACGTGAGCCGGATCGGGATTGCCAGCCAGGCGCTGGGTATCGCCCAGGGAGCCTTTGACTTCTCGCTGCAGTACAGCCAGGAACGTGAGACATTCGGCAAGCCGATCATCGAGCACCAGACCATCGGCAACTACCTGGCGGATATGGCGACCCGGATTGCCGCTGCGCGCCTGCTGGTGTACCGGGCAGCCTGGATGAACAGCCAGGGTCTGGTACATACCAAGGAATCCAGCATGGCCAAGCTGTATGCCGGCGACACGGCGGTCTGGGTGACGGACAAGGCCGTGCAGATCCTCGGTGGATACGGATATACGACGGACTTCCCGGTGGAGCGCTTCTTCCGTGATGCCAAGATCACGCAGATCTACGAAGGGACGAATGAGATCCAGCGCCTGGTGATCGCCCGGGCCCTCAAGGGTGTGGTCAAGGGTGTGGCCAAGGGGCACTGACACCGGAGTGATCAAACCGCCTGCTCCAGGCACTGCAGCATCGTGGTGCTAGCATCAGTGCATGAGAGGACAGATCTGGCCAACCAGTTTGGCTTTCCTGCTGATGGCAACCCTTTGCCTCGCGGCCTGCAACAACCCGCGATCCAGTGAGGCACTGCGGGGTGTTGATCCGGCGATTGATCTATTGCTGGACATGACTTACGGGGACTACTGCACGAGCTTCCTGCATCCTGATGGTGGCTTCCTGGTCTGCCGCGAGGGCATCCGCGGCTGGGGCACAGTGGCCCGGCTGGATTCCTCCGGCGCGGAACTCTGGCGGGCGGAGGTCGGGAGCACCAATGGCGTGGAAGTGGTTGGCGTTGACAACACCGGCCGGATCTACGCCTATTCCAAGGACCGCGTGCTGGATGTGATCAGCCCGGATGGGACTGTGCTCTGGAGCCGCAAAGAGCTGTCCGACGAAATCAGCCCGGCCCAGATCTCGGAGGACGGCAGTTCCATCATGGTGCAGACCAGGCGTGGCCTGCTGCTGCTGGACCGGGATGGCAACGAAGTATACCGACTGGATTACCAGGCCCCGAACCACTATGACCTGCAGGGCTATTTCCACCGGGATGATGACGATGTGCTGCGGATGCTGCTGGGCTGGCATTTCACCGGTGATCCGCCTGACCCCGCCAGCTGCGGTGTGCACTACGAGATGCTCGACAGCCGGGGTGAACCAATCTGGCAACATAGCGCCGGCGGACTAACCCCCGGCAACTCCAGTCTTGACAACGCCGGGCTGACTGACCGGCATACGGTGGGACGGCTGCGCGTCATGCCGGACGGCCGGGCCATCCTGCTGCGCGAGGACATGCTGTTCGAGTTTGATTCGCAGGGGCAAGCCCAGCAAATTGCGTACGATCTGGAGGATCCGCAGATCCTGTTCAGCATGCTGGACGAGGAATCAGCCCTGACACCGGAGGGGAACTACCTGTTCTGTGACAGCAACACAGAGGTCTCCGAAGGAAACGGGCTGATGGTACTTGAGTTCTCCCCCGCATTTGCACTGCTGCACATGCGCAATTACAACCATACGGACATTGATGGGGAATCCAGCGGGGAAGGACAGCCGCATCCCCAGCGCAAGGGGCTGGGTTACTACGACATGTATACAAGGCAGGTCTACCTGTACCTGGACCGGGACTACGGAGCGCGCAGCGGAAGCATATTCCTGCTCGCCCGCGATGGCAGCATTCTGGATGCATGGAAAACCGGCGAAGGCAGCATCAGCCAGTTCTTCCGCAGGGAAGACGGCCGGATCGTGGCCCGGCGCAGCGGTGGGGACCTGCTGCTGCTGCCTGAATTGTCCAGTGAGAACACCAGCGGGAATTGAGCACCCTCATCTTCCGCCTAACAGCCAGGATCCACAAGCAGAAAAAAAACGGGCCGCCCCGCAGGGCGGCCCGCATATTCTGCTGATGCAGTCTACGGAGCTGGAACGAATATCGCCAGCTTCAGTGCGGAATTGGTCACGTCGTAGTATGCAATGCAGGGCTTGCCGTCAAGCAGGGCCATGCTGGCATACTTACCGACGTCGCCTGTGGAGTCAATCGTCGTCAGAGTCCAGGTCACTCCGTTGGCATCATTCGCCTTGGCGAACTTCAGGTCACCATTACCGGCATCGTAATAGGAGATGATGGGCACACCGTCATAGACGAGCAGGGTGGTCCACTGGCCATTCTCCGTTCCCGTATCCACAGTGACGGGGGTTCCCCAGCCGCTACCGGTGGCATTACTGGCTCGGCAGAAGCGAAGCTCATTGATGGCGTTGGCCTGGTAACTGGTAGCCGGATTGCTCTGGACCAAGTGCAGGCTCGGATAGCGTCCTCCTGAAATGGGTGCGTCAATCGTCACTGAGCTTCCCCAGGTTGAGCCGGTGGCATTGGTAGCACGGACATACTTGAGACCTGTGTTGGTTCCCTCGTAGTTGAACACTATTGAGGGGTTGCCAACGATTTCATGAATATCCGTGAATTCCATGGTCTCGCTGCCGATTGCAGGATCAACGTCAATTGCGGGGTCCCAGCTCGTACCGGTGGCGTTCGTTGCACGCGCGAAGCGGAGTTTGTCCTGGCCTGACTTGATTCCGGAAGCATTGGCCGTCCCGTTGATGAATGAAAGGCTGGTGAATGCTCCTGCACCACCGCCGCCGTCAACCTGGATTGAGTCCGTCCACCAGGCGCTGCCGTCTGTGGCCGTGGCCTGGATGTAGTCAAGTTTGCTCTGGGCACGCTTGAAGGTGATGCCCGGATAGCCGCCGATGTTGGCCAGGGTGCAGTCGTTGCCAACCTGTCCTGTTGTCTGGACGGCGATTGGGCTGCCCCAGTTGTAACCGGTGTTGTCCGTCGTCCGGATGAACATCAGGTCATTCGTTGCGGCAAGCTTGTAGGCCAGCCCGAGGCGTGCATTGGCTCCTGTTTCAAAGTCAGCCATGGAGACCTTGCTGTCAAGGACCACGTTGAGGATTGTCGTACTCGTACTCCATCCGCTGGTGACCGTGATGTCGACGCTGGCGGTGTCCGTCAGGCCGTCATCGTCCGTGACACGGACGGTGATCGTCCAGAGGCCGGGGTTGTTATAGGTCGCACCGGCGGTAGGCGTAGTACCGGTGTTCGTCTCAAAGCTGCCGTTGTGGTCAAGATCCCACTCATAGAGCGTGATCGTTCCATCAGGATCAGTGCTTCCAGATGCATCGAAGCTGATGACCAGCGGAGAGGGTCCCGAGTCGGGAGTGGCAATGATGGCCGCCGTCGGGGCCACCTGGGCCTCGATACCGCTGCCACCATTATCAGACATGCTCGCGATGTCCGTGGCACCGTCATCATCGGTCACGCGCACCTTGGCGTCATAGGTCCCGGCCACGGTGTACTCGAAGGAGGTCGTAGCTGTCGTTCCCGTGTCCTCATCCCAGGTGCCGTCACCGTCGTAGTCCCATTCGTACTTGGTGATCGTGCCATCACTGTCGGTGGAGGCGCTGGCATCGAAGTTGACGGTCAGCGGCAGTTCACCGGCCAGCGGTGAACCCTGGATGTCCGCCACCGGCGGATCATTGATCTCGATCCCGCTGCCACCGTTATCGGAGAGGCTGGCGATGTCGGTAGCACCGTCATCATCAGTCACCCGCACCTTTGCATCAAATGTGCCGGCAGTGGTGTACTCGAAGGAGGTCATGGCAGTGGTACCCGTATCGGAGTCCCAGGTGCCGTCACCGTCGAAGTCCCATTCGTACTTGGTGATAGTGCCGTCACTGTCGGTGGAGGCACTGGCATCGAAGTTGACGGTCAGCGGCAGGGTACCGCTCAGCGGCGAGCCCTGGATGTCTGCAACCGGCGGGTCGTTTGTCTCGATGCCGCTGCCACCGTTGTCCGAGAGGCTGGCGATGTCGGTCGCACCGTCATCGTCGGTCACACGGACCTTGGCGTCGAAGGTGCCGCTCGTCGTGTACTCGAAGGAGGTCGTGGCAGTCGTGCCCGTGTCCTCATCCCAGGTGCCGTCACCGTCGTAGTCCCATTCGTACTTCGTGATCGTGCCGTCACTGTCGGTGGAGGCGCTGGCATCGAAGTTGACGGTCAGCGGCAGTTCGCCACTCAGCGGGCTGCCCTGGATATCGGCAACGGGCGGGGCATTCGCCTCAATTCCCGTCCCACCATTGTCGGACAGGCTGGCAATGTCGGTCGCGCCATCATTGTCGGTTACGCGCACCTTGGCATCGAATGTGCCGGAGGTGGTGTACTCGAAGGAAGTAACGGCGGTCGTGCCGGTATCCTCATCCCAGGTGCCGTCTCCGTCATAGTCCCACTCGAACTTGGTGATCGTGCCATCGCTGTCCGTGGAGGCGCTGGCGTCGAAGTTGACGGTCAGCGGCAGGTCACCGCTGAGCGGTGAACCCTGGATATCAGCAACAGGCGGATCATTGAGCATGATCGTCGATCCGCCGCCGTCGGACAGGCTGGCAATATCGGTCGCCCCGTCATCATCGGTCACCCGCACCTTGGCATCGAAGTTGCCCTGGGTGGTGTACTCGAAGGAAGTCGTTGCGGTGCTGCCGGTGTCCTGGTCCCAGGTGCCGTCACCGTCGAAGTCCCATTCGAACTTGACGATCGTGCCGTCACTGTCGGTGGATGCGCTGGCATCGAAGTTCACCGTGAGAGGCAGTGTGCCACTCAGCGGGCTGGCAGTGATGTCCGCCACTGGCGGATTGTTCAGGGTCAGGGTGCCACCGCCGGTCTCGGACAGGCTGGCAGTGTCCTGTGCACCGTCATCATCAGTCACGCGGACGGTCGGGTCATAGCTGCCGCCGGTGGTGTATTCAAACGAAGTCGTGGCCGTGGCACCGGTGTCGGAATCATAGGTACCGTCACCGTCGAAGTCCCACTCATACTGCACGATCGTGCCGTCGCTGTCAGTCGATCCGCTGGCGTCGAAATTGACTGTCAGCGGAACGCTGCCGGTCAGGGTGTCAGCAGTAAGGCTGGCCGTCGGCGGGTTGTTGATGCTGAGCGTGCCTCCACCTGTCTCGGACAGGCTGGCGGTATCGGTCGCACCCTTGTCATCAGTCACGCGGACCGTCGGGTCGAAGATACCGGGCACTGTGAACGAGAAGCCGGCCGTACTGACGATCCCGCTGTCAAGGTCATAGGTGCCGTCACCTTCGAAGTCCCATTCGTACTTGATGATTGTTCCGTCAATGTCCGAACTGCCACTGGCGTCGAAGTTGACCAGCAGGGGCAGGTTGCCACTGAGGGTGTCAGCCGCGATGTCAGCAGTCGGGGCGCGGTTCACGTCCAGCGTGGTACCGGTGCTCTCGAACAGGCTGGCGGTGTCCTTCGCTCCGTCGTCGTCCGTGACACGCACCACCGGGTCGTAGAAACCGAAGTTCAGGTAGGTGAAGCTGGCGCTGGGACTGGAGCCGGTGGAGATGTCATATGTCCCGTCACCCTCGAAGTCCCATTCGTAGTCCACGATCGAGCCGTCGGTGTCGAATGAACCGCTGGCATCGAAGTTGACGGTCAGGGGCAGGATGCCGGCTGCTGTGTCAGCTGCAATGTCGGCCGTCGGAGCCACGTTGGGCACCTCGGTCGGGGTGATGGTCACACTGGCAGTCGCCTGCAGTCCGTAGTCGTTGGTCACGCGCACGGCCGCCTCAAAGCTGCCGGGTACCGCGTATGTGAACTGGGCGGTGTTATTGCCCTGGGCGAGGTCCTCGCCATTGCCCACCTCGTTGAATGCGCCGTCGCCGTCGAAGTCCCATTCAAAGTCCACGATGACTGCCAGGTCCTGTGTGGAGCCCGAGGCATCGAAATTGACAGTAATC
>JAHEFU010000001.1:0-6798 GCA_024645305.1 Planctomycetales bacterium | reverse complement strand
GGACTTCACCGGTGGTGAGATCAGCGACCAGGTCAACGTTGGGGAGCGGGATTCCGATCGCACCGTATGCCGCGATGTTTGAAGGCGTACCCTCGACGAAGTTGTCGGTCGGGCGTACCCAGTAGTAGGCATCCGGGTTCGGATCAGCGACGCTGAAATCGTAGTGTACGCGCTCCGCAAATCGGTTGCCAATGAAGTCCCCGTAGGCGATGCTTCCGAAAGGCACTATCGTGCTGGCTGCATCATTGGCCGTGGGATAGTCGTCCTTGGTGAAGGACTTGTAGACATTGTAAGCAAGTACCCGGTTGCGGAAGTTCACGCCGATCGGGGTGATGTCAGAGATGTTGACCTCATCGTTGCCGTCACCGTCAGCCACGGAGTCCAGGCTGAAGTAGTCGAACGGGCCGGGCTTGAGCAGGCGTGATGCCAGCGGTGTGAGGTCAGCGACGTTTGTTTCGAGGTTCTGGTCGTAATCACCGACGCTGGCGTAGCCCCAGGTGATGAGTTCGTTGCCCTCATCAGCCACGAGGATGGCCGCGCTGCCGGCGGTTGTCGGAGTCGCACGCACGCTGCGCGCCAGGTCCGAGGGACGCTTCATGAAACGGACGGAGGCGAGTTCACCCTGCCCGTTGAATCCAGATCTGTTGAACGGATCAATGAACACCTGTCCATGCTGGAGAATGCCGCGCTTGTGCATGAAGGTTGCACTCAGCATCTCTTCGGATTCACCGAAACTCGGATTGATGTCCGCGCCGGCGGGAGTGTAGCGGCTTGCATCGTAAAGCAGCTCGAAGTACAAAGCACGCAGGTTGGTGGCGTCGTCAGCAATGACATGTACTGTGACACTTGCGCTTCCTTCGTCAACTTCCATGCGGATGTCCGCCTGGTCGTCGGGTGTCAGGAAGCTTTCAGGAAGCAGGGAGAATTCAAACTCCTGTACTTCGCGCTCGGCTTCTGGAATGAACTGTGAAGTGGCGGGAGCAATGGTTTCCTGTGGCACAGCCGGTACAGCCGTCACATTTTCGGCGACGGGTGCCAGACTGTTGGAAACTCCTCCTCCTCCACAACTGGACAGAATTGCAGTTAGCAAAACGACCAAAGGTATGCGAAACAACGCAACCAGTCTCATGATGAAATCCTCTAACCAGTGTATTGACAATCATTGGCTGGAATTACAAGACAACGAAAACTCCAATAACAGCCAAGAAATCCGCCATTGAGAACGACGGATATGTAAGATTCTCCCTGCCGGATACCATTTGTAAACCCGGGTTAACCGGGAATTAACAATTCCTGGCACTCCAGCAGTGATGACCAACTTTGTGACGTCTGATCGTCTGAAAGGTTACATTATGGAGGCTCTTATTGATACTGAATCTCAATTTTTCATGTTTCCTTTACCAATGCCTGACTGTATAATTCAGGCGCCATGGACGTCAGATTAGCTGTAGTAATACTGGCCGCCGGCAAGTCCACCCGCTTCCGTTCGACGAAGAGCAAGCTGCTGCACTCAATCTGCGGTCAGACCGTCATAGAGTGGGTAATGGATGCCGTGCTTCCGCTCAACCCGGAGCAGATCGTGCTTGTACATGGCCCGCACAATGCCGAGGAACTGCGCAGCAAGCTGGGTGACACCTACAGTGACGGAGATTCCACGGTCGCCCTGACGTACACCCTGCAGAACCCTCCCCTCGGTACCGCGCATGCAGTATTGCAGGCTGAGCCGGTGCTGGCCGAAGGAATCACGGACATCATCGTCCTGCCGGGCGATGCACCGATGATTGATCATGAAACACTTCAGATGCTGTTCGAGGCCCGGAACCAGAGCGGAGCTGAACACAGCGTGCTGACAGCCCTGACCGAGGATCCCACCGGATATGGCCGGATCATTCACAGTGGTGACCCGGAGGACGGGATCATCGAGTCCATCGTTGAGGAAGCTGATGCCACGGAGGAACAGCGCTACATCAACGAGGTCAACAGCGGTATGTACCTGTTGAGTGCGCGGGTCTTCGAGCAGTTGCGCAATGCAGCGGACACCATCGGCAAGAGCCGCGTGAAGGAAGAGTACTACCTGCCTGACATAGTCCGGATGGCTCCGACTGCCGCCTGCCTGTGTGATGATTTCGTGTCCATCAGCGGCATCAATGACCGAGAGCAGCTGGCCTGGGCGGAGGCGGAAATCCTGGATGCGCTGCGGCGGTCCTGGATGCAGGCTGGAGTGACCTTCCGCCTGCCGGAGACCACCTACATGCATGCTGACGTGAAACTGGATGAGGATGTGGAAATCGGACCGAACTGTGTACTGATAAACGGAACTGAAGTCGGCCGGGGCACCATCATCGGAACGGGCTGCGTGCTGGACAACGCCAACATCGGCGAACATTGCAGGTTGCTGCACGTGCGAGCCCTGGACTGCGACATTGACGACAGTGTCAGCGTTGGTCCATATGTGAACCTGCGGCCGGGAACGCACCTGCATGATAACGTCAAGGTCGGCAACTTCGTGGAGACGAAGAATGCTGATATCGGGGCAGGCAGCAAGCTGCCGCACCTGCAGTACGTGGGAGATGCTGAACTCGGTGAGCGCGTGAACATCGGTGCAGGGACCATCTTCTGCAACTACGATGGAATGAACAAGCACCGCATCCAGGTCGGCAACGACGTGTTCATCGGCAGCAATAGCAGCCTGCAGGCTCCGCTGACGATCGAGGACGGCGCATATGTTGCCATGGGCAGTGCCATCACCAAGAATGTCCCGGCGGATGCCCTGGCGGTTGGCCGGGCGCGCCAGGAGAACAAGGCGGGCTACGCCAGGATGCTGCGGGAGAAGGCCCGGCGCCTGAAGGAGCAGCGGGCCATGGAGCAAGTGCATGAAGACGAGCAGGCCGGAGGTGAGGAATGAGTGTGACACAGCGGCCCCTGCGGCTGATTGCCGGAAACTCCAACCCGGAACTCTGGGCGGAGATCAGTGAACTGCTCGGCGTCGCCCTGACCGAGGCCACCATTGACAAGTTCAGTGACGGCGAGCTGAAGATCAAGGTCGAGGAAAGCATCCGTGAGGCCCACTGCTTCATCCTGCAGAGCACCTGCGCGCCAGTCAACGACCACCTGATGGAACTGCTGCTGCTGATCGACGCCCTCAAGCGGGCCTCAGCCTATCGTATAGGCGTGGTAGTGCCATATTACGGTTATGCCCGTCAGGACAAGAAGCTGCAGCCCAGAGAACCCATCAGCGCCCGCGTGGTTGCCAACCTTATCGAGGGCAGCGGAGCCAGCCGGGTGCTGGCGATGGATCTCCACTCCAACAGCATCCAGGGCTTCTTCAACTGCCCGGTGGACCACCTCAATGCCGCCAACGTCCTGTGTGATTACATCCGCAATGACGGCTGGGACGAGAAGGACGTCGTGATCGTCAGTCCGGACGTGGGCGGTGTCGAACGCGCGAAGTTCGTGGCTGACCGGCTGGACCTGCCGATTGCGATCATCGCCAAGCGGCGCCCCGAAGCCAATGTGGCGGAGGTCGTGGAAGTGGTCGGTGATGTCAAGGGCAAGCGGGCAATCCTGTTTGACGACATCGTTGACACAGCCGGCAGCATCACCGCCGGCGCGCACCGCCTGATGGAGGACGGAGCCAGCGCAGTGCGCGTGTTCGCCACGCACGGGATCTTCAGCGGGGCTGCCGTGGAACGCATCCTGGAGAGTCCGATTGACCTGGTGACGGTCTGCAACACCATCCCACGGCGGGATGGCACCAATGTGCCCAAGATCCGTTACGTTTCCGTGGCCCGGGTCCTGGCCGAGGCAATCCGCCGCAACCACATCGGCATGAGTATCTCCAGCCTGTTCCGCTAGGACCTGTCGTGGTCAACTTCCGGTTCGGCCTGGGACAGGTCGTGCAGGTCGTCGCCCAGCTTGAGCATGTAATCAACTGAGGGGCTGGCCGGCCAGCCACCATCGCGCAGTCCCCCGTAGCCGACATGAGCGCCGATCAGGGCTGATGCAAGTGGCAGCAGAGTCTCCGCGTCACCCTCATGTATCCCGATGATCGTGTCCAGTTCACTGAAACTGTCGCAGTAATAGGCCAGCCAGAGCGCGGCCTGGACCGTGTCAGTCGCCCGACCGCTGAACCTGAGCTCCGCCGGCTTGAGAGAGGGGATTTCCCCCAGCTGCCTGCCGAATTCGGGGCTGCGCGGCTCCACGAACTCCAGTACTTCCTCGATCAGGCCATCCGTACCCACCATCAGCAGGTGTGCGAGAGCCAGGTTGAGAGCCACACTGGCCATCTTGCAGTCCTCCTCGGCATGCGTAATGCCGCAGATCAGGCGGGCTTCGCCGATCAGGTGGATGTCATCGTGGTAGCGTACCAGGCCCGCCGGGAGTGTCCGCAGCAGGCCGCGGTCACTGAGCCGGCTCTCCGGAGGCTGGAGCAGGCGGGCATCCGCAGCGGCGCGTTCGAAGGTGTAGCCGTGCCCCAACAGCTGCATGGCTTCCCCGGTCATGGAATCCGGCTTAATCCCGCTGGCGCGGAACCATCCCAGGAGCCTCTCGGAGAGATCCTCGGCACTGAAGCCGCGGTAATCCCGGTAACTGCGGGCCACACAGTTGAGCTGCCCCAGGCTGCTGGTTTCAGCAAGCGCAGCTCCGGCCATGGCTCCCCTGAACTGTTCAATCAGCTCCACAGGTCAAATGTAGCACAGCAATTTCGCCTCTCCTGACCGGCGGTGCCTGGACCCGGACCAGTCATTAATACAGAAGGATTCAGGTACTCCAGCGGTACAATATCGCAGTGTTTACGGGAATCATCCGGCACGAGGGCAGGCTGCGCGAGCGCGCCGGGAAGAAACTGGACATTCTCTGCCCGACCCTGGCGAGCGAACTGGCCCCCGGGGAAAGTGTCGCTGTGAATGGTGTCTGCCTGACCGTGGCGCAGCTTGGCAGTGACGGATTCTCCGCTGACCTGCTGGATGAAACCCTTGCCATTACGACGCTTGGCAAACTGACCCCCGGCAGCCGCCTGAACCTCGAACCGGCCCTGCGCGCCGGGGACAGTATGGGTGGGCACATGCTCAGCGGTCACGTGGAGACCACAGCCCGGGTCAGGGAGAAAGTCTGGAGAAACTCCGGAGACTGTGAACTAACTGTGACCATCCCGGAGGAATTGAACAGGTACATGCTCAGCAAGGGTAGTATTGCCATCGATGGTGTGAGCCTGACGATCCAGCAGCTGGCCAGGAATGAACTG
Organism: Planctomycetales bacterium; assembly: GCA_024645305.1. Lineage (GTDB taxonomy): Bacteria > 4484-113 > 4484-113 > 4484-113 > JAFGCY01 > JAHEFU01. The sequence continues at coordinate 1,553 of JAHEFU010000001.1, read as the reverse complement.
ACAGTGATGCTGATCCCTGAGACAACCAGGGCCAGCAACCTCGGCGAGCTGGAGGCCGGTGACAGTGTCAATATCGAGTCCGACATGTTCACCCGGGCCGTGCATCACAGTGTTGAACGCATACTGGCAGCCAAGGAAGAAGGACAACAAAGGAATGAATGAAAATATTGACAACAGCGCAAGTGACAACAGCCATCCTGACTGGGAGCTGCGTGTCGAGAAGGCGGCGGAAGTGCTGCGCAACGGTGGAATGGTGATCCTCGCCGACGATCCCGACCGCGAGAACGAGGGTGACATCGTGTTCGGCTGCCAGTTCTGCGAGGCGGAACACATAAATTTCCTCAGGGAGCACGCCCGCGGATTGATCTGTGCACCGCTGACTGCCATGCGCCTCGAAGAGCTGCAGATCCCGATGATGGTGGAGGACAATACATCGACCCTCGGGACGGCGATGGCGGTGAGTGTGGATGCGCTGCAGGGCACGACTACCGGCATCAGCGCTTCCGATATGGCGAAGACCATTCGCCTGCTGGCGGATCCGGCCACGCGGCCGCATGACCTGCAGCGTCCCGGGCATGTGGTGCCCCTGCGGGCGCAGGACGGCGGTGTGCTTGTTCGCCTGGGCCAGACCGAAGGCAGCATTGACCTGGCGCGGATTGCGGGAATCTATCCCGCAACGGTAGTCTGTGAGATCTGCAATGCGGACGGGACGATGGCACGCCAGCAGGAGCTGGAGGATCTCAGTGCGGAATTCAAGCTGCCGATCGTGCATGTCCGCGATGTTCTGCGATTCCGTGAGGCAACGGAAACTGGCAATGAACTGCAGGACGACGGAAGCCTGCGCCGCATAGAGCGGATTGACGATGCCAGCCTGCCCACCCGCTACGGCGAATTCCGCATCGTGGGATATGAAGTGCCCGGCTCAGATGAGCATCATGTGGCGCTCGTGATGGGAGAAGTCACGGACGGGGAGAACATCCTGTGCCGGATGCACAGTGAATGCCTGACCGGTGACGTGTTCCACAGCGCCCGCTGTGACTGCGGCGACCAGCTGGAACATGCACTGTCCGCCATCGCCGATGAGGGCCGGGGCGTACTGCTGTACCTGCGCCAGGAAGGCCGGGGAATCGGCCTGATCAACAAGATCAAGGCCTATAACCTGCAGGACAAGGGCATGGACACCTATGATGCCAACATTGCCCTCGGACTGCCCGCTGACAAACGTGAATACTGGATGGGCAATGCAATGCTTGAGGACCTGGGCATCAAGAGCATTCGCCTGATGACCAACAACCCGGCGAAGATCATCGGCCTGGAAAGCTTCCGCGTGCGGATCAGTGGCCGTGTACCGGTGCCGATCAATACGGAGGTAGGACCGGAGCTGGCGCGCTACCTGCGCACCAAGGTTGAACGCATGGACCATCGCCTGGACCTCGACGCCATATCCGAACAGGACAGATAAAGCTGCCGTTACGACAGGATCGGATCCAGCTACCTGCGCGGTAGCACTGCGGTGCTGCCGATCATCAGGCCCGCCTGAAGCGATCCAACCG
>JAHEFU010000064.1 GCA_024645305.1 Planctomycetales bacterium | reverse complement strand
CCGGCTTGCCAAAACGCCTTTCCTCACTGGGGCTGATTCTCCCTGCATCTTCCAAAATGTTGCGCCTGAACGCCCGGGCGCTCATTTCATGCAGGTCTACGCTGTGCGGCTCAAGTTCGGTCTGTTTGGCATTCTTCTTGATAGGTTCTTCATCCATCAGTCCCGCTCCCACATGCGCGATTTTGCCGCATACTGCTTGCAGTCCTCCTACTGCTCCTGCTACTGCTTCTGCTCCCACTCCTGTCCCGCTCCTGCCTGTCTTCTCTGTCCATATGTCTCCCCTGACCCGCACATGAGAGCTGTTTGCATCCTGCAGGCCGGACCCGATTAAATCAGTCCGAACACCGTTAAGGTAGCAGAAGTCCTGAACGGACGCTGATATCATCGCAGTCTGAGGAATTGAGACCATGCAGAAACTGATCACAATCGCCTGTCTGGCCCTGCTTGCCATGAGCATGCTGGCCCAGGCCGCCAAGGAAGAGAAGAAGGCTGCGGCCAGCTTCCAGCCGGGGGCCAGCGTGGAGCTGCTCGTCAGTGTGGACTGCCCCAAGGGCTGGGTCCACAATCCGATGATGCCGCTGAAGCTGAGCTTCGCTGAGAAGTACCTCAAGACCGCTCCCTTCACGGTGAAGCAGGCCAGTTTCAGCATCCAGCCGGAAGGCCATCCCACAAGTTTGACGATCAAGGTCCCGATCCAGCTCAAGGGCCAGCTGCCCGACGGCGAACTGAAGATCCCTGCTGCGCTGGAAGCCTTCATCTGCACTGAGGATGAAAGCATGTGCATAATGGCCAGCGAGGAAGTCAGCCTGCGTGTTTCCGTCAGGGCCAAGGCGGACAAGGGCGCCAAGGACCAGGCACTCGCAAAGGGCCAGCTGCCCCTGAAGCACCGCCTGGCACCTCCCGAAAGCTAGATCCCGCCCCCAGCTACCCGCCGTTCTGCTAGAATCAGCTTTCCTTGAGGAAGGAAGGCGACTGTTCCATATCCGGTTGGGGTCCGAAGCCGATTTGTCTGCTGGCAGCTGTCACCGGGCTGCTCATGCACATATGGCCCCATGCTGCCGTGTGCGCCGAACTTTCGGATTTCCCGGACTACATGCGCGCCGGTGGAGAAGTGGAGCTGACGGCAGATGCCGATGGCAACTTCGAGATCCTGCGTGCCGAACTGCCCGAACTGCGCATCACCTCACTTTCATCCCAGGACGTAATCCTCGTCACCGCGGACCGTGGAGAGTATCACCGCATCAGCGGCGATGTCGAACTCTGGGGCAATGTCAGTATCGGCCTTGAAGCGGACGGCGAACTGTTGCACTGTGAGTACTTCGCCTGGGACCCGCTGATGGAGCGCATGGAGGTCAGTGAGCTGCAGCTGACGCTGCCGCTGGACCTGCTGCTCAGTGACGGCCTGCCCGAGCACCGCATCCGGCCCCGCTTCAGCGGGCATCTTTACGAAACCCTGCCGGAGCTGCTGGTGCTGTACAGCGAGGATGTCCAGCTGAGTTTCAACGAGCGCCGCAGCCGCTTCGAGCTGCGCAATGTGAAGTTCACGCACAGCCCGCACCCTGAACCTGACCTGTACTTCACCGCGGATGAACTGAATGTCGATCCCGGCCAGGGAGTGCAGTTCATCAACCTGTCACTGATAGCCAGCGGCCACCGCATCTTCTCGCTGGGCCGCCTGCGCCGCAGCCTGCAGGGCCAGGAGCATGTCTACGGCTTCGGCTTCCCGGAAGTGCGCATCCACAAGGATGTCGGCTTCTCCTGGAAGCAGCCGGTCAACCTCTCCCTGGCGGATCTGCAAAACGACTTCATCGTTGACATTTCTGAGGCCCGCGGCCTGTCCGTGCGAGGCGAAAGCTACCTGCAACCGCTGCCCGGTATGAAGATCGGCGCCCTGTACGGCAACGAGCGGGTCAAGGACTTCCTGCAGAAGTCCTACGAACGGATTGATGACTTCACGCTCTTCGCCAGCCATACAGCCGACCGGCCCAACAGCTTCCTGGACTATTCCCAGGTGGAGCTGCAGTATGGAGAGGTGAGTGCCCGCCGGGACTTCAACGACCCGGAGCTTGACCGGACCACGAGCCAGGATCCTGAGCCGCCCTCCGAGGACGACAGCTTCGGCGTGCGCGACCGCAGGCTGTACGCGGACGGACAGTGGGACTTCCGCCTGATTGAACTGGGCGATGACGTCTACCTCTCCAGCGGCCTGCAGAGCCGCTACGTTACTTACAACGACGCCGACCAGTACTACTCCTCCTTCGGCGGTGAAATCGGCATTGTCGTGCCCGAGGGTGACTTCAACCACTATGTGCAATACCGGCTCAATGCGATCAGCGGCGACCGCGATAGCCTGGGCCGGCCCCTGATGGGATTTGACGCCATACGCCGCCAGGAGCTGGATTTCGCCACGCAGTTCCGGCTGCAGCGCAACTGGCGGCATGTGTTCCACGGAACCTATGACATCGACCGTGAGGAATTCGACAAGTTCGAGGTCGGCGCGCTGCGGCGGCAGCACAGCTACGAAATCGGCATGTACTGGGACTTCGTGCGGGAAAGCGCCGGTCTGGAATTCGGACTCGTGATCGATTAACCAGCAGTTAGACAAATCTGTCGCAGGGAATAACCAAACTGAGACATGATTCCTGTAGAATTTGGACTAGTTCCGCTGGATATCTGGTCAAATCGGCCCGAAGAGTATAAAATCAATGCGCGGTAATCGGCTGCGGGCTGCGGATAGTTAAACCCCCGCCGGTCGGTGCTAGAATCTTGTTTTGCACCCGCGCAATGGATAGGAGGCGATACAGTGAGTATTCGCAATATTTGGACGGGATTAATTGGAGTGCTGATGGTGGCCGCAATGGCCTCCCCGGCGAGCGCCAACGCTTCGGCGGTTGATCAGTTCTCTGCGGTGAAGTACATCCGCAACCTGAGTGATCTCTCCTGCCAGTACCGGGACCACGGCCTCAGCCTGCAGCTCGATGGCTACAACTATGAGTGGCTGATCTTCTCCGACAGCTGCATCCGCCAGAACATCGAGGCGGAACTCGTGATCCTCGGCCGCAGCCGCGAGCACATCATTGACCCGCTCGCCTGGCAGCTGCATGTTGACATGCTGGGTGCCACCATCGAGCAGATCAACACCATCACTGACGAACTCGAGACATACAATTTCTGGCCCAACCAGGACAAGATCGTTGACAAGATCGGGCGCAAGGCCTCCGAGGGCTCCAGCCTGCTCGGCGACATCGAGGATGAACTGGGCCGCGGCGAGGAGCGCAACTATGCGGACCTCGCGACCTACGGCGAGAAGCTGTGGATGATCGGCAACGACCTCGTCTGCCTGGTCAAGGATCTCGACTACGAGAACTGGACCGCCCTCTACAGCGGCAACCTCTGCGCCGGCGACTGCTGCCAGAACGAATTCACAGTGACCGCCGCCTGCTTCGACTGCAACGGCTGCCCCAAGTGCCGGGACATCAAGGTCCAGGGCAAGGAATGCACCCGCAAGGAATGCAAGGGCGGCAAGAGCTGCACCTGCAGCAAGTAACCAACAACGTCCATACAAGGGAATATCGGAGTTCTACCTATAGGGGGGTAGCTTCGAAATGGGAAACTGGAGGCCCGCCGGCCATTGTACCGGCGGGTTTTCGATTTTCTGGCGAGGGAGGTCCGGAGCAATCCGGACAATCGGAGGTCAGAGGTCACTCTGACCAGGAGGTCAACCGTGAGCTTGACAATGAATTCAAGAAATGCATAACCACAAAGCACACAAAGAACACTAAGGAATTTTCAGGGGTAGGAAATACAACCTGAAAGAAATTATGAAACGCACACTCTTCATGGGCACTGATTCAATCAAGGGCATTGCCAGTAATTACCGGATGGTTTTCTGCGTGTTTCCAGTGAAGTGTGTGGCCAGAACTCATTCAATCATCTTCGTGTACTTTGTGCTCTTTGTGGTTAATCTTCCTCGTGCTGAGTACCTCCTGTGAGCAGCGTCTTCTCATCCATCGGCAATGCACTCGCCATGTGCTGGCATTACGGCCTGCAGAAGCAGAAGGTCGAGATGTCCTACCGCGCGGACTTCCTCGTGCAGTTCCTGCTGTCCTTCCTGCATATCGGCGTGCAGCTGTTCTTCATTTCCGCGCTGTTCTTCCAGGTGAAGGACATCCGCGGCTGGGAGCTGCCCGAGCTGATCCTGATGTACGGCGTGGCCCGGGTCTGCTACGGCTGGTTCAGCGTGACCTTCTTCCACATGTGCGTCGGTTTCAGCGACTTCTACATCATCGAGGGCAACCTCGACCGCCCGCTCCTGCGCCCGCTCTCCCCGCTGTTCCAGCTGGTGCTGGAGAACCTCAACTTCCGCGACATCTCCCAGGTGCTGACCGGCACGGCGATCGCCCTGTGGGCCTTTGCCAACGTCGAGCCGAAGATCCCCTTCTCGGCCGGCAACATCCTCGCCCTGCAGGGTTTCGGCCTGCTGGGGGCGGTGATCTTCTCCGGCGTGTTCCTCACGACGGCTTCCATCTCCTTCTGGATCAAGGACCGTGTGGGTTTCAGTTCACCCTTGTTCAGCGTCTCCGAGGCCAGCCGCTACCCGCTGACGATCTATGCCCCCTGGGTGCAGTACTTCTTCAGCCTGGTGATCCCCTTCGGCTTCTGCGCCTTCTACCCGGCGGTGTACTTCATCGAACCGGATAACTGGCAGGGCTGGCTGCTGGCCGGACCGCTGATCGCCATCGCCTGCTTCAGCTTCGGCAGCTTTGTGTTCTACCGCGGCCTGCGGGTGTATGAGAGCACTGGCAGCTAGGGAGGTCCGCAGCAATCCGGACAACGGAGCTACCCGCTTCAGCGGTAGTCGGAGGCCAGGCTGTCAGCCGGGCAAGTTAGGAGGTTGGAGGTTGGAGGTTTGAGGTTGGAGTGGGAGTGGGAGTGGAGCGCGACTCCGCCATGGCGGGATCAGCTCGTAGGAGCGGCGGCATTGGGCCGCCATATGGAGATGCGGCGCAAGCTCGGCAATGGAGCTACCCGCTTGAGCGGTAGTTCATTTCGCTAGTCACAAATCTCAACGCTGGGACGCTGAGCCGCTGGGAAGAAATGGCGAATCGAACATGATATGGGGGCCTGACGCAAGCCTGGCAAGGACCTTGGTTGTAGGTGGTAGCGGAACGCGAGCATTTCCATTGTGCGCTGGCAAGCTGCGCACCTCCCTTCTGCCAACTGCCTACTGCCAACTGCAACTGACCACTGCCTACTGACTACAGCCCACTGATTGCGGAAGCAAGCTTCCGCCTCCTAGCCATGCAGCATCAGTTTCTCGGCGATGCCGCGGCCTTCCTCGGTCAGGCGCAGGATCGAATCCTGCTCGCGCAGCATCTGCTGGCGGCGGGCATAGCCGATCACGTCATCCGCGAACTGCTGCTGCCAGTGCATGTGCTCTGCGATGTTGGCAACGTGACACTCCACGCCCTCCTCCGGGCGGCCCTCATGGTTGGCGATGTGCACCGCCAGCATCTGGGCGGCGAACAGCACCCGCTGGCGGGCGCTGCGCAGCCAGGCCGCAAGCAGACCGCGCTCCGGGGCCAGCAGCCAGCACAGCAGGAATGCCAGGCCGCAGCACATGGCGATGCAGCCGCCGATGGTGCTGTCCAGCATTATGGCCAGGTAGTAGCCGGCCACGGCGCTGAGTGAACCGAGCAGCATGCTCCAGCCCAGCATCTGGGCCAGCGAATTCGAGAGCAGGCGCGCTCCGGCCGGCGGGGCGATCATCAGCGCGACCATCAGGATGCTGCCCACGGCATCGAAACTGGCAACAGCGGTCAGGCTCACGAGACTGACCAGCATGTAGTGCAGCAGGAGTGGAGAGAATCCCAGCGAGGCCGCCAGGCCGGCATCGAAGATCGAAATCTTCAGTTCCTTGTAACACAGGCCGACGAACAGCAGGTTGGCCAGCAGCATGCAGAAGCTGACAATGAAGCTGCGTGGCAGATCAAGGCCCAGCACACTGGTCTGGTCCATCCAGACGAATCCCAGCTCCCCCAGCAGCACGGCATCCGTATCGAGGTGCACGTCACCGGCCATGCGCGTGATCAGGATCACACCGATACTGAACAGCAGCGGGAAGACCAGGCCGATGGCGCTGTCCTCCTTGAGGCGTCGCGTAGTCAGCAGCAGCTGGATCAGCATCACGGTCAGTACGCCGACCATTGCGGCACCGATCAGCAGCCATGGCGATGCCAGGTCGCGCGTTGCCAGGAAGGCCAGCACGATCCCCAGCAGCACGCTGTGGGAGATGGCGTCACTGATCAGGCTCATGCGCCTGAGCACCAGCAATGTGCCGATGATACTGCAGCCCAGCGCCACGGCCACGGCGGTCAGCAGGATCGGCAGGTCAAGGTTCAATGTGGTCCCTCCCGCTGCTGCACGCTGCGCTGCACTTCCAGCCAGCCGGCCTGCGTCAGCCTGATCCAGCCGCGATCTTCCGTGCGTTCCACCCATCCGAGGTCCTGCATGGCTGCTATGGTATGTCGCGCGGAACGCAGGCCGACAACCTGCAGGACATTTGCATCATGTGCCCGGTAGGGATCCGGGTCGGTTTCCACCAGGCGGTACAGAGCCTGCAGGACTCGCTGGGTTTCGATCCTGCGGCGGCTGGCCAGCTGGCGCAGGTATTCCGGCAGCAGCCCCCGGTGCGGAGCCAGCAGGATCGCCAGAACCGTGATGATGCTGGCGAAGACCACGATCACGGGTCCCGTCGGTAGTTTCTCGATACTCGCGCTCATACCTGCTCCGGCTACACCGCTCAGGGCTCCAAACAGGCCACCGAGCATTACCACTACGAACAGGCGGTCCGAGAACTGCCGCGCAGCAGCCGCAGGCGCCACCACCAGGGCGCTCATCAGCACCACGCCCACGGCCTGCAGGCCGATCACGATCGCCAGCACGATCAGCGTTGTCAGCGAAGTATCCAGCAGGCGCTCCGGCAGGCCGGTGCTGGCCGCGAACTGCGGGTCGAAGCTGATCAGCTTGAATTCCTTCCAGAACAGGAACAGACAGAGCAGGCAGGCCAGCCCGAGGATGCAGATCGTCCGCACATCGCTGGCCAGCATCGTGGAGGCATTGCCGAACAGGAAGGTTGACAAACCGGCCTTGCCGGCCGTCGGCAGTTTATTGACGATCACCAGCATCACGAGCCCGATCCCGAAGAACACCGACAGCACGATGCCGAGCGCTGAGTCCTCCCTCAGGCGGGTGGAACGGGTGATGGCGCTGACGACGAGCGTGCCGATCCAGCCGCTGACCAGTGCCCCGAGCACCAGCACCAGCGGATCGCGGGAGCCGGTCAGCAGGAAGGCGATGGCCACCCCCGGCAACGCCGCATGGCTGATCGCATCACCGAGCAGGCTCTGGCGCCTGAGCAGGGCGAATACACCGAGCGCCCCGGCGGTGAAGCCCAGCAGGGCACAGCCGAGCATCACGATGCGCACGGTGTAATCCGAGAACAGCGTTGCCAGCCAGTCCATTACTGGACCTTTTCCCCGGCCTGGTTGCCGCCCAGGTAGGCGGAGCGGCCTCCATAGGTCCTGGCCAGCAGTTCGGGCGTGGCAGTCGTTACCACGGGACCGGCGGCGATGGCGCGCACATTGAGCAGCAGCACCCAGTCGAAGTATTCCGCCAGTGTTGACAGGTCATGATGCACCACGAGCAGGGTCCGGCCGCGCTCGCGCAGTTCCTTGAGGATGGCCACGATGGCTTTCTCCGTCGTCACATCAACACCGGCGAATGGTTCATCGAGGAAGTAGATCTCACTGTCCTGCACCAGCGCGCGGGCCAGGAAGACCCGCTGCTGCTGGCCACCACTGAGCTGGCTGATCTGGCGGTTGGCAAAATCCGTCATGCCGACACGCTCCAGGGCCTGCATTGCCAGTTCGCGTTCCTTCTTCCCGGGCCGCCTGAACCAGCCCAGTTCGGCATAGCGTCCCATCATCACGACATCCAGTGCCGTGGTGGGGAAGTCCCAGTCCACGCTGCTGCGCTGTGGTACGTAGCCAATCAGACGGCGCTGGCGGTTGACCGGCTTGCCATTGATGAACACCCGCCCGGCTGCCGGGCGGATCAGTCCGAGTATCGATTTGAGCAGAGTCGTCTTGCCTGCTCCATTGGGTCCGACGACTGCCATCAGTACACCGGGTGGCACTTCCACGTCGACATCCCACAGCACCGGCGTTTCACGGTAGGCCACGGTGATGTCCTCCACCTTGATGGCGGGGATGACATGCCTGCTCACTGGGCAAGCTCCACAACAGTATTATTGGTGAGAGCCTCGGCAATCGTATCCATATTGTGCCTGATCATGCCGATGTAGGTCCCTTCCTCCGTCCCGCCGTCGCCCATTGCGTCACTGAACAGCTCACCGCCGATCAGGACCGGCAGACCACGACTGCTGCAGGCCGCCTGTACCGCCTCGATATTGCGCTGCGGCACACTGCTTTCCACGAAGATCGCTGGAATCTTCCGCTCGACGATGAACTCGGCCAGAGCGCGCACGTCCGCGGTGCCCGCCTCCGCCTGGGTGCTGATACCCTGCAGGCCGCGTACTTCAAAGCCATATGCCTTGCCGAAGTAGTTGAAGGCATCATGGGCCGTAATCAGTACGCGCTTTTCCTCGGGAATCTCCGCTGCCACATTGACGAGGTAATCCTGGAACTCATCCAGCAGTACCACGTAGCCGGAAAGGTTCTGCTCATACACCTGGGCATTGTCAGGGCTCAGCGCACTCAGTGCCTCCGCGACTGTCAGCGTGGCGATCTTCCACAGTTCAACATCCATCCAGACATGTGGATCATGCAGTCCCTCGAACTCGGCCGGAGTCAGGAGCTGTTCCTCAGGGATATCCCGCGTGACGGCCACAACCGGGCGTGTATCAGCCAGCTTGACCAGCAGGTCACCCAGCTTGGCCTCCAGGTGCAGTCCGTTGTAGAAAATGATCTCGGCATTGGCCAGGGCCTGGATATCATTCGTGGTCGCCTGGTACAGATGCGGGTCCACTCCAGGCCCCATCATGGCGTAGACCTCGATGCCATCGCCACCGACATTGGCGACGATGTCCGCGATCATGCCCGTCGTGCAGACGACCTGTGGTTTTTCAGCTGGCGCGGGAGTGTTGTCAGTCCTGGCGGTTTCAGATGCGGCTGCCTCAGCCGGCGCTTCCTCGACCTGCTGCTTCCTGCAGGAGCTGAGCATTGCCAGAATTAGCATAGGCAGGATCATGCATGTCCGGATGTTCCTCATGCCCTGTCTCCTGAGCCGCTGGCATCACCCAGCAGGTGGAACTGATCCGTCGCCTCGCTGCCGGCCGCCTCGCGCAGGGCGCGCCTGAGCTGGGGATCGAGCCGCTGCCAGGCCTCGAGGAAGTGGTGCAGGCGTTCGGAGCTTGAGCCGGACAGGCCATGCTCCATCACACAGGCCTCGGATTCGGCCGTGACAGGGTCCACGCCGAGGACATCACTCAGGAGCGCCACCACATCCTCATGGCGATGCGCCAGTTGGGCCGCCAGCCGCTGCCCCAGACCGGAGAGGAACACCGGCCCCCGCTCCTCCTGCTCCACCAGGCCCATGGCTCGCAAACGGGCCAGGGTACGGGTCACGGTGGGCAGGCGGGTGCACAGGGCGGCAGCGATGTTCGTCACGCGCACACCATCGCCACTCTCGTCCTCCAGGCTGAGTGCGTACACAGCCTCCAGGTAGTCCTGCTGGGCCGCACTGAGCTGCAACTGTTCCTCGGGTCGTGTCATATTAATTACCTCAAGGTAATTACCCTCGGGTAATTGTAACAGGGATATGGGGATTATGCGAGCATTCCCGGATCAGCCGGCCGCCAGTTCCGCCGGGGCTTGACACGGCATGCTCATCAGGCCGGCTTCATGAACACCAGCATGAGCACCAGGCCGGCGATAATGATGCCCTCCGCCACGGCCCAGATCACGAAGATCTGCCGCGGCACCTTTAGGATGACCATGGCAACGGTCACCATGCTCAGGGCGATCATCACCCCGATGATTATCATCATGTTCTGGTCCATGGCCACTGCATCCCTCATGGGATGTTTCCTCCCATTTTTACTGACAATTCTGCAGGATATTCTGCATGACGGCTTGACGTCCTGTTCCCGCAGCCCATGTCCGCCGGGGCAGTTATGGGGTCTGCGGGGTTGCGGCCGCCGCTGGAGACTGGCCGCTTCCAGCTGCCTGGCCGACTGCGGAACCCGCTGCGTTCTGGAAGTACAGCCCGGCCAGTCCCGTCAGCAGCATCACTGCCAGTACCACCCAGAGCCACAATGGCCAGCCGCCGAAGGTGTTGCGCTCGGCGTGGTCGAACTCGAACTCAACCCCGGTCCATTCCAGCCCGGGCCGTCCGTCGCCCAGACCCATGTGCCGGCTGATCCCGCCGTTCAGGTTGTTGCGGCTTTCAATTTCGCCGATTACTTCCTGGCGCTTCTGGAATTCCTTTTCCTGGAGCTCATACCTGCGTTGCCAACTTGGCCGCATGGTTCACCCCCTGTGAACGTGGTTGTCCCTGTCCCCACGTAAGTATGACGCGAATCCCGCGGCTGCCGTTTCAGCAGCCTGCCTCTATTGCTTGCCAGGCTCCGTTCCGTTCAGCTCATCATTCACGACTGAATCCGGCAGCCCGCGCATCTGCGGCAGCTCCTCGCCTCCGCTGCCCTCCACCACGCTCAGCTTCGCCTTGCGCGAAATCTCGCTGCGGCAGACCCCGCGGCGGCTGGGATTGCTCACGAAGTCAATCATGTGCCGGACTTCCGGTGTCAGTTCGATGCTCTGGCGAATCTCCGCAATCGCATCATCGCGGCTCATCCCGCGGTTGAACATCAGGCGGAAGGCGTGCTTGAGCGCGCGCTGGCTGCGGCTGTCAACGCCGTTGCGGCTCAGGCCGACGACATTGAGTCCGCGGATCGTGGCCGGCGGCGTGCCCTGCACCATGCAAAACGGCGGTACATCCTGCATCACCCCGGCTGTCCCGCCGATCATCGCCATGCGCCCGATGCGCACGAACTGGTGGAAGGCCGCCAGCCCGCCGATGATCACCCGGTCCTCGACCGTGATGTGCCCGGCCAGTGTGGCCATGTTGCTCATGATGACGTTGTTGCCCACCTGGCAGTCATGCGCGATGTGCACGCCCGCCATCAGCAGGCAGTCATTCCCCACGGAGGTCAGCATGCGGCCATGGGAGCCGCGGCTGATGGTCACGAACTCCCGGATGGAGGTCCGGTCACCGATCTCCACATAGCTGGGCTGGCCGTCGTAGCCGAGGTCCTGGGGATCTCCACCGAGGACGGCGTGGGAATGGATGCGGCAGCCCGCACCGATGCGGGTGTTGCATTCGATGACGGCATGGCTGCCGACTTCCGTGCCCCGGCCGATGCTGACACCTGGCCCGATTACGGCATAGGGGCCAATGGTCACATCCGGTCCGAGGACGGCGTCCTCATCGATTATCGCTGTACTGTGTATCTTCATGGGCGGTCCGCCACTGCAAACTGCGTGATCTCATAATAGCACCGCCCGCCTGCCCCGGCGTGCGCTGGCTGATCCCACCCGTTTATGGCCTTTCATTATAAATTTCCTGCTTTAGGCCGGGAAAGTAAACCAATCCGCCGTGCAATCCATCTATTATCTAAATATGGGCGGTTAACCGACAGTCATCGCGACTGCGGGTATCACTTAGTACGGGACGAGGTCCCGCGGGGCAGTGCCGGGGAAATATAACAAACGGAGGTGCGACTGATGACACAGCAATCGGACATGACGAAAGTGTTCGACACCATGCGCAGCGGACTGGCGATAGTCACCACGGCCTATCGCCGCAAACCGGCCGGCTGCACCTGTACATGGATCAGCCGTGTCTCCTTCGAGCCTCCGCTCGTGGCGGTGTTCCTTGCACCGAAGCGCAGCACGCTGGAGACCATCCGCAAGGGCAAGCGCTTCGCGATCAACATCCTGGCCGAGGACAGCCTGGAGCTGGCGCGACGCTTCGGCTTCAGTTCTGCAGAGGGACAGGACAGATTCGCGGACCTGAATTATGTCACTGGTGAAAGCGGAGCGCCGATCCTGCGGGATGCGCTGAGTTACCTGGACTGCCGCCTGGAAAGCATCACGGCTCTTGGCGACCACGAAATGGTGCTCGGCCGCGTACAGGATGCGGCAATCCAGCGACCGGACACTCCAGCGGTGTACGACCCGGGGACATTCTTCGTGAGCAATGAGGCCATCGCGGAGCACAACGAAGCCCAGCATGGCTGAGTCAGTGGCGTGGCAGGATTGACATGTACAGAGCGACCAGCGCAATGTAGGCCAGCAGCACGAGCATGTAGCTGAAAGCGCGCTGGCGCTTCTGCTGTGGCGTTGCCGCCGGCATGGCACCGACGAGCAGCAGCAGGACCAGGGCCACGAATACAAGCAACGTGAGGCGCAAGGTGTCAAGCATCGCCGCGCCCCATGATGAACAGCGCGTGGAAGCAGATCCAGCTGCCCGCGAGGATGAGCGCCCACATGACCAGCCAGGCCAGCTGGAAGACCCAGGGGGCCAGGGAGCCCTTCGCGCCACGGCCGACCTTCACGTTCAGTGCGCCGATGGCGACGAGCCCCGCACCGATGATGGCCCAGATGATGTACGGCGGCAGCTTCACACTCAGATGTTATCCGATGGAGCTGGGGTGGAGGCCAAGGAGCAGGGCAAGGTGGATGTCTCGCATGCCGGGCAACCGGGCCAGATTCATACAACCACAGAGACAAAGCGCACAAGGAGAATTCATATTCTGTTGCCAGGAAATCGGTTGCCCTGGCCGCTTCGTTACATACTCTCCCAGTCGCGGCCGGGTCGCGCCGCTACACTTCTTTCGTGCACTCCGTGTTCCTTGCGGTAAGAGTACCCTTTGTGAGCTTGGTGTCCTTTGTGGTGAAAATTCTTCGAATTCTCTTTGTTAACAATTCCTCTGTGTTCTCTGTGCCCTCTGTGGTTAAATCTGTGTTGTCATCTTTTCAGCTGACCTCCGAGAACTCGAACTGTACGCCGTAGTGCTGCATGCCGCGGATGATGTAGTTCAGGCGGGTTTCGTCGAAGCCGATGGTCTCCGGGGCCGTCACCCCCGGCTCGATCCCCAGCTTTCCGGCCAGCAGC
>JAHEFU010000255.1 GCA_024645305.1 Planctomycetales bacterium | reverse complement strand
TCCTGGAGGTTCTCGGTCATCAGGTCCAACGCAGTTCCCAGCGGGGCTTCCACTTCGCTGCCCTCATAGGCCTTGCGCAGCTCACCCAGCACAAGCAGGCTGGCCAGCTCACCCTCGGTGAAATTCAGTTCCGGCAGCTTGAAGCGTTTCTTGGAGTACTTGTATCCACTCTTCTCATAGTCATAGACCAGCGGCGCCTTGATGATGTATTTCAGGTAGTCAAGGTCCCGATAGGCCACCACTGGAGTAACGTGGAAATGCTCCACGATCGTGGTGTGATTTGGATACTTGTCATCCTTCAATTCGGTGTGCAGCCACTCGATGCGTTGCTGCTGATTGACGGTTGCCATGGTATCCATGACCTGCTTGTCTGTTGATGCCGTACTCATAATTAAAACCAACCAACGAAATTTATGCTAATTCTGCACTCTATCAAGTCCACACTACTCTGAAGTGTGGATCATTCACGTCAGCGAAACCACGTGTCAGGCCGCGCAAAGCACGATCTTGAGTCCGGTGCGCGGCTATAATCCCTTCCATGGGCAATAAAGCTACTGTAATCGGGAGCGGCAGCTGGGGTACTTCAATTGCCACCCTGCTTGCCATAAATAACGTCTCCGTCAGCATATATTGCCGTAATTCCAACATTGCAGATGAAATAAACAACACCCGCAAAAACACCAGCTACTTCGCGAACCTGACCCTGCCTGATGGCATCTATGCCACGGGAAACCTCTCCGAAGCACTCAACCATTCTGACATTGTCTATCTGGTCGTACCCACGAAGTTCATTCGCTCGTTTATTTTATCTAAAATAACCAATTGGCGCAATGCCTGCGGGCCAGATACCGTGCTTGTAAACTGCACCAAGGGACTCCTGCTGGAACCCACACAGCGCACTGACGACTGGCTGGCCCAGACCTTACCTGCATGCACCCTGCTGCACCTGAGTGGGCCGAACCTAGCAGCGGAAATCATGGCCGGTTTGCCGGCAGCGGCTGTTGTCTGCGGTGAGTCCGCTGCAGCCCATCGGGTGCAGCAGCAGCTGCTCAGCGAGCGCTTCCGTGTCTATACCGGATCAGATCTCATCGGGGTTGAAGTCAGCGGCTTCTACAAGAACATCATGGCTATTGCCGCCGGTCTGTTGACAGAGCTCGGACTGGGTCACAACGCCAGGGCAGCCCTGATCACCCGTGGCCTGGCGGAAATGTCGCGGCTGACGGCGCACTTCGGCGGGGACCCGGAGGGACTGGCCGGTCTGGCGGGGCTGGGCGACCTGATCGTGACCTGCAGCTCTGAGATGTCACGGAATTTCCAGGTGGGCATGCGGCTGGGGCGCGGGCAGAGCCTGGAACAGATCCAGGCGGAAATGACCCAGATCGCGGAAGGCATCCAGGCCAGCCGCGCGTTGCATGAATGGCCCGCAGATCATGGATCTGATGACTGGCCGGACCTGCCGATAGCCGGGGAAGTGTTTGCCATACTGCATGAGGGGGCAGACCCACGCCTGGCGCTTGCCAGGCTGATGACCCGGCCAGCCCGCAGTGAAACTGGGGCTTCCTGACACTCCACTAAATGGCAACGTCCTGCAGAGAACGGCATTTCCTGTTAGAATTTAACCAGAATTGAACCGCCTGCGGCAAACAACTGCAGGAACTTCATGATGCCGAAGCCAGGGCGTAACACAACACGCGTGCCGCCCTGTCACATATTGATGAGGGCTATGGGAATGGATAACATGACAAGAATCAGGATCATGAATATTCTCCATGAGATGGAAGCTGCCATTCGCAACGACATAGACATCACCAAGGAGGAAGCTCTGGAACTGATGCTGTCCGTTGACCGTTTCTGGGATGAGCTCAAGGGTGACACTCAGCTGGAGGAAAAGTGGGTCAGGGCCACGCAACGCTGGTCCGAAATCCCTCCTCTACAAACATATACTGAAAGATTGCACGAACAGTTATTCTGAATTTCTCTGGCGATTACAAATATCCTGGTCAGAATAGTATTATTGATTTACTAATAATTCGTTGGATTCCCTTAATCAATTCAGCTCCGTCTCCGTAACCGAATAATGTCTAAAAGTGTCAATGTCTGCGTCTTCCAGCGTGAAGATACTGATTTACAGGTAATGACTTAACCGGGATTTAACTAAGCTGTATCAACAGTCTGTTAGTATTCAGTAATTGAATCCCAGTTGATTTACTGATCTTTAGATATAAGGGAGTACCAGATAATGAAAGATATTGACCAGAATCAGGTACTGCGGATAATCAGCGATATGAAGGACGCTGTCCGAAGCGACAGAAGCATTGACTCCCGCGATTCCATTGAGCTGCTGCATCAGATCCGCACGCTCGGGCGCGCAGTCAGAAAGGACGAGATAGAGACTTCAGTCGCTGAGATGGTTATGCGAGCCTGCTGCCGGGAGGAGTCCCTCAGGAACTTCGCCCAGCGGCTTGCGCAGTACTTCCCTGAGCTGGCACCCATCGTCCAGGGCCAGACCTGATCCAAGCCGCCTGGCCGGGGCGCTTACTCCTCAGTCGGGGGAGTAATTTCCTCTCCGCCATTGCCGGAACCCACTGACAGTTTCGCTTCCAGTTCTGCGGGATCAATTCCCAGCAGTTCCGGATCTACTCCCAGGCCTGCCGGCTCCTTGCCTTCGACGGCCCGTGCGGGGGGTTCACTGTAATTCTCGCGCAGTGCGGAAGCCTGGGCCATGTACAGTATCACTCCCGTTGCTACGGAGATATTGAGTGACTCCACACCTCCCGCCATTGGCAGCTTGACGAGATGGTCGCAGCTTTCCCGCACCAGCCGTCTAATGCCGGAGCCCTCGCTGCCCATCACAAGAACGCGGCGTTTCGGGAATTCGAAGGTCGTGGCATCCTCACCAGCGCTGCTGTCGCAGCCCACCACCCAGTAGTCATGCTTCTTGAGCATTGTCAGGGCCTGGGCGAAGTTCACGTCCTCGATCACATTGACAATCAGGCTCATGCCGGCGCTGGCCTTGTGGACGGCTGGTGTCAGGCCGCAGCCGCCACTCTTGGGCAGCACCACGGCATCCACTCCAGTTGCCGCAGCCGTACGCAGCACCGCTCCGAGGTTGTGCGGATCCTGGATCTTGTCCAGGAACAGGATCGTGCTTTCCTGCTCCTCCTCCATACCGATCACCAGTTCCTCCAGGTTGAGGAACATGCGGCCACTGAGCAGGCCGGCGACACCCTGGTGCATGTCGCGGGAGAGAGCATCTCCCCAGCCCTGGCCGACCAGCGGCAGCAGCTCCACATCCGCGGCCTCGGCGGCCTCCATGATGTCCTGCAGGCGGGGATTGCTGGCATCCGGGTCAAGGAACAGCTTGCGCAGCCGACCCTGTTGCAGGGCCACGCTGACGGGATTGATTCCATAGATCAGTGCTTCAGGGAGCTGGTTCTTTGGCGCACTGCGCCGCGGGAAGTCCCCCTGCGGGCCTGCCGCACGCGGCGGCCGACTGTCATCGCGGCGCGGCCCCCGGTCATCCCGGTACGGCCGGCGCTCACCGCGGTCCTGGAAGGATGGACGATCACCACGATCCTGGTAACGTGGTCGCTCGCCACGGTCCTGGAACTGCGGACGATCATTACGGCCCTGATAGCCGGGCCGGTCGCCACGGTCCTGGTACGGCGGACGATCATTGCGGCCCTGATAGCCGGGCCGGTCGCCACGATCCTGGTATGGCGGACGGTCATTGCGGCCCTGATAGCCGGGCCGGTCGCCACGATCCTGGTATCCTGGA
>JAHEFU010000063.1 GCA_024645305.1 Planctomycetales bacterium | reverse complement strand
CTAATATATCCATTACATACTTGACTTATCCAAGATAACAGGTATTCTGATACCGGAATACCTGTTTGGAGTGGAAATGGCCAAAGCCTGGAACATTTCAGAGGCAGCTGCAATGGCATTGCACACAATGGTTCTGCTGGCTGGCGCCAATGGCGAACCGCAGACCGCCCGCGTGATAGCCGAACGGCTGACTCGTTCCGAGAACCATCTCTCCAAGGTGCTCCAGCGGCTGGCCCGGGCCGGATTCGTATCCAGCACCCGCGGCCCTTCCGGGGGATTCATCCTGGCCCAGCCGGCGGAGGACATCATCATGCTCGATGTCTTCGAGGCGATGGACGGTCCGGTCGGCGAAATGAGCTGCACCCAGACCCCGGCGATATGCGATGGCCAGTCCTGCGTATTCGGACAGCTGGCCACCATCATCAATCAGCAGGTCAGGGAGTTCCTCGGGGGCATCCGCCTGTCCGAGCTTGAGCTGCGCGGGCTGGGACGCCTGGTTCGCAAATCCGATGATATGCCTGTTCCCGCGAAAGACGGAGGGGATGTATGAGCAAACCTGTATATAAGGTCAGCCTGCCTGACGTGAACTACTGGACCAGCCGCATTCCCTGCCAGATGGCCTGTCCTGTACTGACCGACAGTGGGCGCTACGTACAGCTGATTGAGGAAGGTCGCTTCGAGGAGGCATTCCTCACGGCCCGCTCCCCCAACCCCCTGGCTTCAATCTGCGGCCGGGTCTGTGCGGCCCCCTGCGAGGACAAATGCCGCCGCGGCCTGTTTGACGCACCGGTCTCCATCAGGGCTCTCAAGCGGGTAGTGATGGACAAGTTCGGCGTGGAAAGCAAGGCTCCCGATACAGTCAACACCTTGATCGAGGGCGTGGCCGAACCGGGCAACAAATGGTTGTGGCACCTGAGCAACCAGGAAAACAAACCTTCGAACCAGGGCTCCGGACGCAAGGTGGCCGTGGTGGGTGCCGGGCCGGCCGGTCTGGCCTGTGCCCATGACCTTGCTCTGCTGGGCTACAGCGTTACGGTGTTTGAGGCCAGCCAGCGCGGCGGTGGCATGGCCTACCACGGGATCCCGGAATTCCGCCTCAGCCGCAGTATGCTGGACCGCGAGATTGAGTTCATTGCCAATCTTGGAGTGGACTTCAGATACAACACTCCACTTACTGCGGAATTCGGCATTCATGAGCTCAAGGAGCAGGGCTTCGAAGCCACCTTCATTGGCATCGGCCTGCAGAAGGGCCGGGGCCTGACCTGTCCCGGCAGCGACCTTGACGGCGTCGTGCGTGCGATTGACTACCTGATAAACATAAACAATGGTTACCGCGTGCCCAAGGCCAGCAAGGTGCTGGTCCTGGGTGGTGGTCTCGTGGCCTTTGATGCCGCCCGCATGGCCCTGCGCGCCATGAGTGCTGAACCGGAACTGGAAACACATGGTTCCAGCTTCCAGTCCGCCCTGGATGCGGCGCGGATTGCGGCGCGGCGCGGCGCACAGGTCACAATGGCCTGTCTCGAGAGCCATGTGGAAATGCCGGTCACGCGAACCGAACAGGGCCGCGAGGAATTCGAGGATACCGTGCGCGAGGGCATCAGGATCCTGCACCAGCGAGGTGTCTCCAGCTTCCATGGGAATGGCCATGTTGACACCGTGAAACTGATCGGTGTCAAGCGCACATATGATGAGGATGGCCGTTTCTCCCCGATTTTCGATGAAGGCATCGTTGAGGAAGTGGAAGCTGACCTCGTCATTCTGGCAATTGGCCAGCAGGCGGAACTGGACTTCATCAAGCCGGGAGATGGCATCGAACTGAGTCCTGCCGGCACCATCAAGGTCAATCCAGAAACCAATGCCACAACTTCCCGCGGCATCTATGCCGGAGGGGATGTGGCCTACGGTCCGCGCAACCTGATCGACGGCGTGGCTGACGGCAAGCGGGCCGCCGCCTCAATTGACAATCTGCTGCGCGGCAGCAGGCCCGAACCGCGTTTTCGCCTGCGTTTCGAGAAGATCCAAACGAACCGGTTCGAGCGCGAGGATGAGTACGAGCAGAAGCCGCGCGAGGCTCCCCCGACAACCGATCTGGGACGCCGCACGGGCATCAGCGAGGTCGAGGAAAGCTATGCTGATGCGCAGGCCGGCGATCAGGCCAGCCGGTGCCTGGCCTGCCATATCCAGACTATCTATGACCCACTGAAGTGCGTACTGTGCAATCGTTGTGTGGATGTCTGTCCGACCGAGTGCCTGAAGCTCGTTCCCTTTGAGGAAGTGATGCTGGAGACTGAAGACCAGCAGAAGGTTCTGCAAATGGCGGGGCTGGACGGCAGTGAACAGATGTCCGTGATGATCAAGGATGACGAGCGCTGCATCCGCTGCGGTCTGTGCGCGATCCGCTGCCCGACCGACGCAATGACAATGGAGGTACTCTACTATGAGCAGTTCTGACAATGAACAGCCGGCTGAGGGTGGCAATCCCACGGTGCCTGAGAAAAGTAAGGAGCAGGGTGTCTCACGCCGCGGATTCGTCGGCAGTGCCGGCTTGGCAACAGTTGGGCTGGCCCTTGCGATTCCGGCGGCGATGAGTTTCCGTTCCGTCATCCCGAACGTGCTTTACGAGCCGCCCCGCCGCTTCAAGGTCGGTGCGCTGGAACGCTTCACGGAGGGCGGAGTGTTCGTGGCAGAGCACCGCGTCTTCATCTTCCGGGAACAGGACACCCTGCACTGCATCGGCGCGATCTGCAGCCATCTGGGCTGCACCGTCCAGCTGGCGAAGATGCCGGATGCTGAAGGCGGCTTCGAATTCCACTGTCCCTGCCACGGCAGCCTGTTCAGGGCTGACGGCACTAACTTCGCGGGCCCTGCCCCGCGCCCGCTTGACTACTATACGCTGGAGATCGCTGTCGATGACGGCCAGTTAATCGTTGACAAGTCCAGGCCTGCCGACAAGCTCTGGCGGCTGACCGTGAGGAGCTAGCCGTGAAGTCAAGAACATTAAAGAATCCCGAGGACCTGACTGAAGCCGGAGCGGCTCGGAAGCCCGCCGGATTCAGGCTGGCCGACTGGAGCTGGAGCTGGAGCCCCCGCAGTGAACGGGAGGCCGGCGACGCAGTGGTCACCAACTTCCTGCTGCACTGGTTTCCGAACAAGATCTCATTGGCATCCCTGAGCGTGAAGTACAGCTTCTGGCTGGGCACGATCACGGCATTCCTGTTCTTCTACCTGGTGTTCACCGGCGTGATTCTCATGTTCCACTACATTCCTTCAGTGGAACGGGCCTATGCCTCGATCAAAGATATCGAGTTCGCAATCAGCTACGGGGCATTCCTGCGGGCCAGCCATCGCATCGCGGCGCACATGATGGTTGCCATGGTCTTCCTGCACATGGTGCGTGTGTTCCTGACCGGTTCCTACAGGAATGGCGGACTGGCCCGGCAGTTCAGGCCCCTCAACTGGTGGATCGGACTCGTGCTGCTGGTCCTCACCCTGTTCCTGAGCTTTACGGGGTACCTGCTGCCCTGGGACCAGCTGGCCTACTGGGCCATCACGGTCGGAACGAATATCGCCCAGGCAGTGCCGGGCTATGGTGATGAGATACGCTTCTTCCTGCTCGGTGGCAACGAGATCAACCAGAACACCCTGATCAGGTTCTACGTGCTGCATTGCATGTTCCTGCCCCTGATCGTCACGGGTCTGTTCCTCTGGCACATGTGGCGCATCCGCAAGGACGGCATGGCCTGTGATGACCGGCTGGCCCTCGAGGAGCGAGCACAGGAGAGCAGGCCGACCCCCAGCAAGACATATTCGCTGCTCGGCGTCACTGCCGGCCGTACTGCTACGGTGGAGGCCAGCCTGGTTGACGAGGACAAGCACAAGGTGCGCGCGGTGCCGGCTGTTGTCAGACGGATCACGATCGTCTGCCTGCTGACGTTTGCACTGACCAGTGCCCTTGCGGTCTGGCTCGGTTCACCCCTGGAGGAGGCTGCCAATCCCATGGTTACGCCGAACCCGGCCAAGGCACCATGGTATTTCCTCTGGCTGCAGGAGCTGGTTGCCATCACAACGATCCGGCTCGGCGGCTTCACCATCAACGGTGGATTCCTCGGCGGTGTGCTGATACCCTCGGCAATGCTGCTGTGGGGCTTCCTCACTCCGTTCATTGACAAGAGCTCACGCAGCGCTGTCGGAGTCTGGTTCAGCCGTGAACGACGCCTGCAGAACACCATATTCATCATTGTCTGCCTGGCAGTGATTGCACTGACGTATCTCGGCACATACATGAGGGGTCCCTACTGGACCGTCATCTGGCCCTGGCAGGCCTGGCCGGAATTCCCGCCGCAGCTGTAGGAGGAGATGTGATGAAACGCGACCAACTAATGTTACTGGTATCGGGTGTCCTCTCCCTGCTGGCCCTCGGCTGGGCCACCCAGCGCAATGCCTCTCCGGGATACCTCGAATACCAGGCGGAATTCAGGATCCTCGTCGAGGAACAGCTGGGACCTGAAAAAGCCGCTGCAGTGCCAGCCGGAGTCCAGCAGATCTGGGTGGAACCCGCCAGCCGGGTTGACCGCTGTATCAGTTGTCATCTGGGTGTGACCTGGGCGGGACTGGATGATGCACCCGAGCCATTCCGCTCCCATCCCACCGGACCCCTTGAGAATCACCCGATTGAAAAGTTCGGCTGCACCCTCTGTCATGGTGGACAGGGCAGTGCCACAGGCCTGAAGGATGCCCATGGCTGGATCAAGCACTGGGAGGATCCCCTGCTCGACAGCCAGCTGGCCGAGGATTACAAGATCCCCGAGCCCTACGCCTTCATGGAGATGAAGTGCAACACCTGTCACCGCTTCGACCGTGAGGTGGAAGGCATGAGCCGCCTCAACCTCGCCAAGCAGATTGTCAATGAAAAAGGCTGCCGGGCCTGTCATACAATCAATTCACGCGGAGGCACTATCGGGCCGGACCTGACCGATATCGGGGACAAGCACCCGGAACAGTATGACTTCGAACGCCTGACAAACTTCCCTTCCGTCTTCAACTGGCAGGTCGGGCACCTGCAGGATCCCAAGGCTTATACTTCCGATTCAATCATGCCGAACTTCGGACTGAAGACTGACGAAGCCCAGGCCGTAACGATGCTGATGCTCAGCTGGCGCAAGCACGACGTCCCGCTGGAGCTATTGCCCATCACTGGCCTGAAGGACGAGCCAACCGAGGCGGAGGCCGCCCGTGAGAAGATGATGCTCGAGGGTGACGGCCGTTTCTTTGTGGAGAACACCTGCTTCATCTGCCACGACGTCTCCAGCCTCGGAATCTTCTCAGCCACCAAGATCGGGCCTGACCTGGCCCAGGCAGCCGAGGATGTCCCCCGCCGATTCGGGCGTACGCTCGAGGACTTCCTTGCCAACCCGAGTGGCACGATGGCAGTCGTCCTTTCCAAACAAATCATCCTTACCGATGAGGACAAGGCTGAAGCCGCCAGACTGATGCACCTTGCCTACGAGAAATTCAAACAGCAGAAAGCGGACGCAGAGAAAGAGACAGACGCCGCCACAAGTACAGTTCCCGCCAGTGATGGCGAGCCCGCGTCACAGACGCACGAAAACTGAGGAGGATATCATGCAAGCAACCACAAGCCATGCATCCAAGCGCTGGTTCTGGTTCATCCTTGCCCTTGGGGCAATGGCATACATCGTCTGGGGCTGTGGTGGCAGCGGAGATGGTGAGGACACTAGGGCCCGCGGTTCGGAACGGGCTGCGACCGGCTCCCAGGCGGATGCTGCAACGCAGACCTATGTTGCTCCAGGTGACCTGGACGACATGTACCTGTTCTACAGCGGTGGCCACAGCGGTCAGGTCTATGTGGCCGGCATCCCCTCGATGCGCCACATCTCCACCATTCCTGTCTTCGCGCCGTATCCCGCCACCGGCTACGGTTTTGACAACGAAAGCAAGGAAATGCTGGGTGACTTCACCTGGGGCGATGTGCATCACCCGACACTCTCGCGCAAGAATGCCGAATATGACGGCCGCTGGCTGTTCGTGAATGACAATGCCAACAGCCGCTATGCCCGCATTGACCTGCGTGACTTCAAGACCAAGCAGATCATCGGCCCGATCCCCAACTGCTCCGGACTGCACGGCGGATCTTTCTGTACTTCCAATACTGAGTACCTGACCTATGCCAGCCGCTTCTCGATCCCGATCCCGAAGGGCACATACTCCTCTATTGAGAACTATGCCACAGAGTGGAAGGGTCTCGTGGGGGCTCTGAAGGTTGATCCGGATACAGGCGAGATGAGCAACGGTTTCCAGATCATGACCCCGCCCTTCAACTGGGATCTCGGCTCTACCGGTCGCGGACCTTCGGCTGACTGGGTGTTCTTCACCTGTTACAACTCTGAGCGCGCCACCGGCGAGCTTGAGAAGACGGCTTCGGCGAATGACCGTGACTACATCATCGCTGTCAACTGGAAGCTGGCGGAAGCCGCTGTCAACGCTGGCAAGGGCACGATGATGGATGGCGTGCAGATCATTGACCCCGCCGTTGACAAGGATATCTGCTACCTGATCCCGATTCCCAAGAGCCCTCACGGCGTGGACGTCACCCCTGACGGCACCATGTTCGTCGGCAGCGGAAAGCTGGAAGCGGTCACCACCGTCTACAGCTTCCAGAACATGCTGGATGCGATCGAGGCGAAGGATTACACCGGCGACGAGGATGGCATCCCCGTCCTCAACTACGACAGCATTGCCCTGCTGGAGTGCCAGGTCGGCAACGGGCCGCTGCATACACAGTATGACGACAAGGGCTTCGCCTACACAAGTCTCTACATTGACAGCGCCATCGCCAAGTGGGATGTCAACACCGGCGAGGTGCTGGATACGATTCCCTGCGCCTACAACATCGGACACCTGCTGGTGCCCGGCGGTGACTCCGCCAAGCCCTACGGCAAGTATGTCCTGGCGATGAACAAGCTGTCCCATGGACGGCATCTCAATGTCGGTCCGAGCCAGCCGGAAAGCAGTCAGCTGATTGACATCACGGGCTCGAAGATGAAGATGCTCTACGAGTCCTATACGGAACCTGAGCCGCATTACGCCCAGGCCTGCCCGGCGGACCTGCTTGATCCGATCGAGGTCTACCCGATGGAGGAGAACACCAATCCCCATGCCATCTGGGACATCGCGGATGCCGGCATGACAGTCAATGGCAACAACGTTGAGATCAAGATGATCGCCACACGCTCCACGCTGACACCGACGGATGTCGAGGTTCCGCGCGGCAGCACGGTGACGATCCATGTGACGAACATCGAACAGACCACGGATGAGCTGCACGGCCTCGGCATCGGCGGCTACAACATCAACCTCGTGATCGATCCGGGTGAGACCAAGAGCGTGACCTTCGTCGCGGACAAGCCCGGCGTGTTCGCCTATTACTGCACGAACTTCTGCAGTGCTCTGCATCAGGAGATGCAGGGTTACCTGCTCGTCAAGTAATCAGAGGAGTATCAGCACCAGGGAGTAGTGATGCAGCGCAGGATGGAAGCCTATTATGATTTCTTCGGACGGCCGCTTGGCTGGCTGGTCCGGCTGCTGCTGCTCATCTCCCTGGTGGCTCTGCCCTTCGTGTGGATCGGGGGTCCGCTGTGGACCATGAGTTTCACAAGCAACCAGTATCCCGATCCCCTGAAGATGGCAATTCATGTTGATCACCTCGATGGTCAGAAGACGGCGAACCGCGATGACCTGCGTGAGATCAATTCCCTGAACCGCTACATCGGCATGAAGCCGCTGCTGGAAAGCGACTTCGCGGAATTCCTCTGGCTGCCCTTCGCCATCGGCATCTTCGGACTGCTCTGTCTGCGCCTGATCTTCTTCGGACGGCTGAGGGACATTGTGGACGTCTGCGTGCTGTTCCTGTACTTCGCGCTGTTCAGCTTCTGGGATTTCTACAACAAGTTGTACAACTACGGTCACATCCTCGACCCGGAAGCCGCCATCAATGTCGAGCCGTTCACCCCGCCGCTGTACGGCAAGGTCAAGATTGCCAATTTCTGGGTGGAGAGTTATCCCGGCGGGGCCAGTTATGCCCTGATGGCCTTCGGGGGCCTGCTGATGCTGGCAACGCTTGTTGCGCTCTGGCAGGCCTGGCGGGACTGGAAGCGCGGGGACACGGGCGCTGCCGCCAAACCGCCGGTAAGCGGCACGGGGCTGGCTCTCCTGCTGCTGGCATGTGTCCTGCTGCTGCCCCGGCCGGTCTGCGCTGAGGAACTGCGCGTGGGACCCGGTGGCCAGTATGCCAGCCCGGTGGCAGCCCTGGCTGCGGCCCAGGATGATGATGTGATACTGATCGCTCCGGGGACTTATGAGGGCCCCCTGGTGATTGACCGGCGCGTCACGTTGCGCGGGGAGGAGCACGCACGTATCTTCGGCTCCAACATCGGCAGCGTGATCACGATCGCGGCTGACAATGTACTGATCGAGGGCCTGACCATCTCCGGCTCCGGCAAGGACATGATGCACAGTGATGCCGGGGTGCACATCACAGCTGACCATGCCACGATACGGGACTGCATCCTGGAGGACAACCTGTTCGGCGTGATGTTCCGTCTGGCGGAGCACGCAATCGTGGATGGCAACACCATCCGCGGCCGGGGAGAAGTGGGGATCGGCAGCCGTGGGGCCGGACTGCACCTGTATGACAGCCACAACTGCATCATCCGCAACAACGATGTGAAGACCGTGCGCGATGGCGTGTACTTCGACCACTCCAATTACAACGTGGTCGAGGACAACCGCTTCGCTGAATTGCGCTACGGCGTGCATTACATGTACTGCGAGTCCAACGAGTTCTACCGCAACGTCTTTCGTGACAGCGTCGCCGGAGCGGCCATCATGTACACGAACAACGTCCAGTTCAGCGAGAACCTGATCCTCAACAACCGCCTGGGACACAATGCCTTCGGGCTGCTGTTCCAGAGCTGCTATGACTGCACGGCAGAGCGCAACGTGATTGTCAACAATACCTGCGGCTTCTTCCTTGAGCAGGCCGAGAACACCATGGTGCGCAACAACCTGGTGGCCTTCAATGACGTCGGCGCGATTGTATTCGGCAGCTCGATCAATACTACATTCGAACACAATGACTTCATCCAGAACATTGCCACACTGCGCACCATCGGCCGCTCCGACATGGACTGGGGTGGTAATGACGGTGGCAACTACTATTCGGATTACGAGGGTTATGACCTCGATGCCGACGGTCGCGGAGACATCCCGCACAAGCTGCAGGATGCCTTCGAGCACATGACCGGAAACCATCCACTGCTGGAGCTATACCTATCAAGTGCGGCTGCAGATGCTCTTGTGCTCGCCGAAAGGAGCTTCCCGGTGCTCCCCCACAGCGAGATGTACGATCCCGAGCCTTTGACCCATCCCGTGAGCGGCGTCAGACTGCAGCTGGAGCCCGGAGACAAGGCCCGCCCCAGGGGATCGCTGGCGCTTGCTGCGCTGGCATTGCTCGGGTGGGGCGGTTGCCTTTTGGGCATCAAGGAGTTGGCGAGATGAACCAGGTACTGGATGTTTCCGGCCTGCACAAGAGTTATGGAACCGTGCAGGCCGTGCGCGGCGTCAGCCTCAGCGTAGCCCCGGGAGAAGTCGTAGCCCTGCTGGGACCAAACGGCGGCGGCAAGACGACCAGCATTCGCTGTATTGCCGGCCTGCTCAGGGCAGACAGCGGCAGCATAAACGTGAACGGCTACGATCTGCAGCGGCAGTACAGAGAAGCCCGCAGGCAGTTCAGCTATCTACCGCAGCAGGCTCAGTTCCCGGCCCAGCTGACCGTGAGGGAAATTGCCATCTTCCATGCCAGTCTCCGCGGTCTGAAGGCCCCGAGTGCGCTTGTCGCACTGGAGGAATCCGGTCTGGCTGCACAGGCCTTTGACCGCACCAGTGGACAGCTCTCCGGGGGCATGCGCCAGCGTCTGGCCCTGGCCCTGACAAGCCTCGGCAACCCCGCCCTGATGCTCTTCGACGAACCTACGGCCAACCTGGACCCGCAGGGAGCGCTGGACTTCCGTGTTTCGGCAGCGCAATGGCGCGACTCCGGCCGGGCGATCCTGCTGTCAACCCATGTGCTGGCTGACGTGGAATCGCTGGCCAGCCGGGTCATCGTGCTGGTGGACGGCGCCCCCGTTGCTGATGAGCCTGTGGCACACCTTCGTGAACGTCTCAACCGCAGCGCCCGCCTGCGCATCAACGTCGGACAGCCCCTGCCCGCCCATGTGGACGCGGCCATGGCCGCAGGTGCGCTGGATGCCCGACTCAACTGCCAGTCCGTGCTCATAACGGCACCGGGCTCAAGCCGCGTTGAGATCCTCGAGCGCTTCCGCAGCATCGGCCCGGTCCTCGACTTCGACACGGAGCGGCCGACGCTGGAGGATGTATACGTGGAGTACCTCGGAGGTCAGACCGGACAGGGAGACGTCAGTGGGACCTGACGGATACAGACAGTCACATTGCTCATTGCTGGCAATACTGGTCCTCCTGTTGTTGACAGCCTGCCAGCGCGGCGAGCCGCGCCCGGTTGACATCGTGCTAGACGAGGACAGCTGCGCCGTCTGCCGCATGGCCGTCTCGCAGCAGCGCTTCGCCGCGGAAATCGTCAAGCGTGACGGCACTGCCCTGTACTTCGATGACATCGGCTGCCTAGTGGAAATGACCCGCGATCCCGGTATTCCCGACGGGGCTGCAGCTTTCGTCGTCGACTTCAACAGCAATGGCTGGCTCGAAGCCCGGACTGCCCAGTACCTGCATGCCAGGACCCTGCCCTCGCCCATGAGTTACGGTCTGGGCGCCTTCGCCAGCACGGCAGAGGCCACGGCGGCCGGTAGGGAATGGCCCGGAAAAGTGATGGGCTGGGAGCAGCTCATCAGGGAGTGGCAACCATGAGTGCACTATCACCGCGGATCTGCACGATCATCGCCCGCCAGGAGCTGCGCGTGGCCCTGCGCAACCGCTGGATCTTCGTTTACGCCGCCATCTTCACGGTATTGACATCGGCGGTGAGTTACTTCGGCCTGAGCATCATCGAATTCACGGGCTTCCAGGGCTTCGAACGCACAACCGCCAGCCTGCTTAACCTGGTGCTGTACATCGTGCCACTGGCGGCGATGCTGATGACCGTGCAGAGTTTCACAGCGGATGGCGGCTGCACAGACCAGCTGTTCACCGAGCCCGTGACCCGCAGCGAGATCGTGACCGGGAAGCTAATCGGTGCCAGTGCCGCTCTGAGCCTGGCAACGCTCCTGGGCTTCGGCCTGCCGGGGGTGTTGATCGCCCGTGAGACGGGCCTTGCGGGACTGGGAAGCTACCTGATCCTCGTGGGCTACAGCCTGGCGATTGCCGCAGCCTTCTGCTCCCTGGCTGCCCTGTTGACTATTGCCATGCAGCGCACGCAGCGCAGCTACGGCGTCGTCCTGATCGTCTGGTTCATCATGGTCCTGCTCTACGACCTCGGCATCATCGGCCTGAGCTTCCTGCTGCCGGATGGCATTGCCAACCGGGTTAGCTACATCAGCCTGTTCCTGAACCCCGTGGATGCGGTGCGCGTATCCACCCTGCTGGCAACGGTCGGCAAGGAAATGTTCGGAGCGGCCGGCGTGCTGCTTGTACGCTCCCTAGGTGGGGTGGCAGAGGCCCTGCTGCTGCTCGGTGCTGCACTGCTTGCATGGATTGTGCTGCCGGGCTGGCTCGCATCCCTGTTGCTCAGGCGCCAGGATATCTGAGAATACACATATTCGGAAGGAACTCAATGTCGAAACCAAGAGCAGAGCAGACTGTTTCAGAGATCGCCAGTGCCAACCTGGCACGGACCCGCATCCTGGAGAACTTCGGCATTGACTACTGCTGTGGGGGAGGAATTCCCCTGGAGGAAGCCTGCCGGAAACAGGGCATCAGTGCCCAGGTGGTACTTTCTGCATTGCTGGAATGCGACCAGTCCGCACAACGGATTGACGATGACTTTTTCTCAGAGGGGGCGGTAAACCTGGCTGAGCACATCCTTGACAGGCATCATGCCTATCTCTGGGATGAATTGCCCCGCCTTGATGAGCTGCATGTGCAGGTCTGCCAGCACCACGCCCAGGAGCAACCGCTGCTGATGAAATCCCTTGAGCTGTTCCGCGACCTGCGGCGGGAGCTCGAGCAGCACATGCACAAGGAGGAACAGGTTCTATTCCCGCTGTGCAAGCCACTTGAGCAGGGACATACCGATGAGCTAGGCCGGGCACTGGAGATACTTCTGGCATCGCATGAGGATGAGCACAGGCACGTGGGTGAAACCCTTGACACCCTGCGCAGGATGCACAATGGCTACCGCCCGACCGGTGGCAACTGTCGACGACAGCAGGCTCTCATATCGCGACTGGAAGCCCTGGAACGAGATATGCACCTGCACGTGCACAAGGAGAACAACATGTTGTTCCCAATGCTGCGCAGCCTTGCCGCCGGGCAATAGGACTGCACAGCCCTGCCAATCGTTGCCAGCGCCAGTATCTGGTTTGCTGTTGCGTCCCGCTTCCCATTTCGGTTCCATCGAGGATTGACATATCCGATCGGACATTGAATGCCAGCTTCGCTGGCCTCTCTCAGTGCAGTCAGTGAGCCTGTGACTGGCTTCAGAACAAAAAATGAATGGACCCAAAAGAGACTCATTCTCGTTAATCTGGATATATCTGATATGTTATAGTGCTATTGGATCATAGGATCCAAATTAGGACCAACTTCGCCTGTTGCGAACAGACTAGGAGCAGAGTATGCGAGAGTTGCGCATTCACGGCCGTGGAGGCCAGGGCGCTGTCATTGCGTCGAAGGTCCTCGCAGTCGCAATCTTCAGAGAGGGCCGCTGGGTCCAGTCATTCCCCGCTTTCGGGGTTGAAAGACGGGGGGCACCTGTCACGGCATTCCTCAGGGTGGCAGACACGCCAATCCAGCTTCGCTGTGAAATCGTTGCCCCCGACGACCTGATAGTCCTTGACCCCACCTTGCTTGAGGCAATTGACATAACCACCGGACTGAAGCCGGGTGGCAGCATCCTGATCAATTCACCACTGTCGCCGGAGGCGTACGCTCACATCGGTCCGTTCCGCATTGCCACCGTTGATGCGAGCGCACTGGCGCTGAAACACTCACTGGGCTCGAGAACACAGCCGATCGTGAACACAGCCATCGTCGGAGCTTTTGCCACCTTCAGTGGGCTGGCTTCCCTCGATGCGACCTGCGCTGCGATCGTCGAGGAAGTGCCACAGCATGCCGAGGCCAACGTTGCGGCGGCCCGGGAAGCTGCGGAGCTTGTAGTCATCGGGCAGGAGGCCGCGCATGTCTGAATCGAACTTTGACGCCATTCCGAAACACACACCACCGATCTCCATCAGCAGCGCATCAACC
>JAHEFU010000062.1 GCA_024645305.1 Planctomycetales bacterium | reverse complement strand
TGGGCGGCATAGGCGGTACCTTTCTTGGCTCCCTTGAAGCCCTTGGCACCAGCGCTGGACCAGGCCACCACATTCCCTTCAGGGTCGGCGACTGAAATCTGTGTGTTATTGAAGGAGGCCTTGATATGCACTACGCCGCTTGGCACGTGCCGCTTCTCACGCTTCCTGCTTCCACCTTTCTTTGGTCCTGCCACTGCTCTGCTCCAAAATCCTGTTATTACTGTTAACTAACTACTTGGTTACTTACTTCTTGCCCGGACGCTTCTTACCGGCCACTGCCTGCTTGCGCGGGCCCTTACGGCCACGGGCATTGGTGTGGGTGCGCTGGCCGCGCACCGGCAGGCCACGGCGATGGCGAATACCGCGGTAGCAGTTGATTTCCACCAGGCGCTTGATGTTGAGAGTGACTTCCTTACGCAGGTCACCCTCCAGCATCAGCCCGAGGGATTCAATCGCGTCACGGATGGCGCCTTCCTGGTCAACCGTCAGGTCCTTGATCCGCGTATCGGGATCTATGCTCGCCCTCTCCAGAATCTTGGCTGCAGTTGTATGTCCCACGCCAAAGACGTAGGTCAGACCTATCACTACGCGCTTATTTGAAGGGAGTTCTACACCCTGAATACGTGCCATTGTTTATCCCTGCCTCTGCTTGAGCCGCGGATTCTTTTTGTTGATGACATACAGACGACCCTTGCGGCGCACGATCTGGCAGTCCTTCGTTCTCTTCTTGATTGATGCTGAAACTTTCATTGATTCGACTCCATCTTCCGGTTCATCCGGCTCCCGCCATCTGCGGGGCAAAAAGCGGCCCCTGCGAGGCGAACTAATATTCTATCATCGTGTGGACATTGATTTCAAGGGTAAATACCCCACTTTGTCCAAATTCAGCCCGCTTCAGCTGAATTCCCGATCAGCGGCAGCATTTCCAGGCTGGGTCAGGATGAAAACCTGCCCTTCCCAGACCGCAACCGTATGTTCGTAATGTGCTGACAGGCTGCCATCCATGGTCAGATAGGTCCAGTCATCACTTGCCAGGAGGATCCGCTCACTGCCCAGGGTGGCCATCGGTTCAATCGCCACCACCAGGCCGTTTTCCACCAGGGGTTTACGGCTGCCCGGATCGAAATTGTAGAAGGTTGGCTCTTCATGGAGTTCGAATCCAACCCCATGTCCAGTCAGCTCCCGAATGACACCCAGCCGGTGTTGCCTGAGCTCCAGTTCCACCGCGCGGCTGGCCAGGCGCATCGGTTTGCCCTCCTCGAGCGCTTCGATGCCCTTGTACAGGCTTTTCTCCGTTCCGTCCAGCAGGCGCTGCATGTCTGCCTCCGGAACACTTGATCCAACGTAGTAGGTGTATGCAGTGTCGGAAATGTAGCCCTTGAGGATTACACCCACGTCCACTGTGACGATGTCCCCATCCTTGACGGTCTGTTCCTTCGGAATACCGTGCACGATCTCGGAATTGATGCTGAAGCAGATGTTTCCGGGAAAACCGCGGTAACCCAGGAATGCAGGGGTTGCGCCATGCGCTGCGATGAACTCTCCGGCCCTGCGATTGATCTCGCCAGCCGATACACCAGGCCTTATATGTTCGCGCAACTCAACGAGGAGCGCCCCGGCGATCTGACCACTGCGGTAGATCCCGGCGATGTCCTCACGAGATTTAAGCCTGACCATTGCGGGCCATCCCCAGGACGTCTCTTATGCGTGCACTGACATCTTCAATGTCGGCGTCGGCATCTATCGTGCGCAGCTTGCCGGCATCCTCGTAGTAGCGCAGGATCGGGACTGTTTCCTCAAGGTAGATCCTCAGGCGGCGCCCGAATACTTCCTCGCTGTCATCGTCTCGCTGGTAGAGATCGCAGTCCATGCCGGTCACGCTGCAGTTCTCATGTGGCGGGTTGCTGACAAGGTTGTAGATCCGTTTGCAGCTGCGGCAGACCCTGCGGTTGACGATGCGTTGCAGCAGGTCATCCTCATCAATATGCAGGTACAGCACATGGCTGAGTTCCTGCTTGAGCTCAATGAGGCTCGCAGTCAGCAGGCTGGCCTGTTCCAGGTTGCGGGGAAACCCGTCAAACATGGTTCGATCCGCCTGGCGCTCAGCGAGGAACTTGTGGGTGATCCGCCCGATGATGTTGATCGGGACAAGCCGGCCTTCATTGATGTAGCCAGCGATCTCCTCGCCCAGGGCACTGCCGCTATGCACTTCAGTGCGCAGCAGTGAACCTGCATCAAAGTGGCGGAAATGATGTTCCCTGCTGAGGATTCCAGCCTGGGTTCCCTTGCCGCTGCCGGGAGGGCCGAGGAATACGATGATCATCTTCGTGTCCACCCTGAGCCGCTACTTGTTGAAACCGCTGTAATGCCTCATCACCATGTGTGCCTGCATCTGCTGGACAGTATCCAGCGCCACACCCACGACGATCAGCAGACTGGTTCCACCGATGTAGAAGCTGTTGATCTGTACGTTGGTGACCTTGCTGACGATCCCGTTGATGACGATTGGCAGAATGGAGATGATTCCGAGGTAAAGAGCACCGAAGAAGGTGACGCGATGCAGCACCTTGTCGAGGAACTCAAAGGTCGGGCGGCCGGGACGGATGCCCGGGATGAACCCGTTGTTCTTCTTGAGGTTCTCCGCGATGTCCTGTGTGTTGAAGGTCACAGCAACGTAGACGAATGTGAAGATGAACACCAGGCCGAACTGGAACAGGATGCCCCAGATACTCTGCTGGAACACTCCGTACTTGCCGGCCAGGGCCTCGAAGTTGCCAACATTCTTGAACATGTTGAAGACCGTCGGTGGCACCATCAGCACTGAGATGGCGAAAATCAGCGGGATTACCCCGGCCTGGGCCATCTTCATCGGCAGGAAGGTGTTCTGCCCTCCGTAGACACGGCGACCGATCTGGCGCCGGGCATACTGCACCGGGATCTTGCGCACACTGAGCTGGATCCAGACGATGGCAGTGATCACGACGACCGTGAACAGGAAGAACAGCAGCAGTGCGCCGAGCCTGGCATTGTCCAGTGCGGCCTGCTGCAGCTCGTTGAAGATCATGCCCGGAACGGAAATCAGGATGCCCAGGGTAATCAGGATCGAAAGACCGTTACCAACACCCTTGTCGCTGATTTCGTCACCCAGCCACATCATGAAGCAGGTCCCGGCAACCACCGCGAAAAGCGCTGTGGCACCGTTGAAGGTGAGCACATGCAGCATGTCGCCCATGATCATTCCGACAAAGCCGATACCCTGCACGAAGGCGAGGAACACCGCCAGATAGCGGGTGATCTTGCTGACCTTTTTGCGTCCCTCTTCGCCTTCCTGCTGCATCTCCTTGAGACGCGCATCAACGGCGACGAGCAACTGCATCATGATCGATGCGTTGATGTAAGGCATCACTCCCAGGGCAAAGATGGAGAAGCTGCTGAGTGCACCTCCGCTGAAGATGTCAATGAACCCCAGCAGGCCTCCGGCACCAGCGCCAGAGGTGAAGAAGTTGCTGACAGCAGCGGGATCCATCCCCGGCGCAGGAATATGGATTCCTATGCAATAGATGAACAGTGCGTACAGGACGAACTTCAGCCTTGCCTGCAGTTCGGGCACGCCCCATGACTGCAGGATTGCCTGAGGATTGGCAGATGCGCTCATTAAATTACCTCACAGCTGCCGCCGGCTTTCTCGACCATTTCCTTGGCCTTGTGGCTGAATGCATGCAACTTGAAATTGATCTTCTTGGTCAGCTTGCCGTCACCCAGCAGCTTGACCCGCAGGCCGCGCTTCTTGCTGGGCAGGAGCTTCTGCTCCGCCAGGAAGGCCATGTCAACGGTGGTGCCGTCTGGCAGCTCCTGGAACTGCTCGGTGTTGATCGGGTGGTAGTAGATCTTCCTGTGGTGCTTGAACCCGCTGAACTTGGGGAACTTGCGAATCAGTGGGTTCTGCTCACCCTCGAAACGCGGGTGGATTGAACCACCGCTGCGCGACTTCTGGCCGGTCTGTCCACGGCCGGACTTGCAGCCTGCGCCGCTGCCCTTGCCACGGCCCTTGCGCTTGCTCGTTCCAGTATTGCTGGGATGCTTGATCAGATCGATGGTGGGCATCGCCTACTCCTTGTTCTCTGCGTCACCGTCCTGCGACGCCATACTGTCTTCAGGGGTTTCAACCTGGCTCTCGGCCAGCTTCTGCTCCGCTTCGAATTCCTCAATGGCCTGCTTGGCAAGGTCCTTCTTCTCATCGCTGGCGAACACGCCCGCACGGGTCATCTTCTCGCCGCTGCGCAGCTTCTTGATGAACTCCGGGGACTGGATGCTCTTCAGCGCCTCAAAGGTCGCCCTGGCGCAGTTGATGGAATTGCTGCTGCCGATGAACTTGGCGGTCACGTCCTCCAGCCCGGCCAGAGCCAGGATCGGACGGGCCGCACCACCGGCGATGATCCCGTGTCCGCTGGCGGCGGGCTTCAGGATGATTGTGCTGGCGCAGTAATGGTTCCTGACCTCATAGGGAATCGTGGACTTGTCCTTGACAACGGTGACCATGTTGCGCTTGGCGTCATCAACGCCCTTGCGGATGGCATCCACCACTTCGCTGGCCTTGCCATATCCAAGCCCGACGCGTTCCTTCTTGTCACCGAGGGCCACAAGCGCAGTAAAGTGGAACTTGCGTCCACCCTTGACCACCTTGGCCACACGATTGATGTGGATCACCTCTTCAGTGAACTCACTCTCCGGCTCGGGACGGTTGTCTCTGTCACGGCCGCGGCCGCCACGACGATCTCTTTGACCTCTATCTTGGGACATATTTAAAACTCCAGACCTGCGCCCCGGGCGGCTTCCGCCAGGGTCTTGATACTGCCGTGATACTTGAATCCGCCGCGGTCAAAGACCACTTTGTCAATGCCGGCGGCCTTGCTGCGCACGGCTATCGCCTTGCCAATCAGCTCCGCAACCTCCACAGGCTTCTTCCCGGCGGTGTCGCCCTTGAGTGCCTCCTGCAGGGTGTTGGCGGCAGCCAGGGTGCGACCGCTGGAGTCGTCAATCACCTGGACATAGATGTGCTTGTTGCTGCGGAAGACGCTCAGGCGCGGACGCAGCTGCGTACCACTCACGCGCTTGCGCAGACGCTTGTGGCGTAGATCGGACATCTTCCTGCGACTTCTCTTGTTTGCCATTGCTTAAGCTCCGGATTTGCCGGCTTTGCGCCGGACGTACTGACCCTGGTAACGGATGCCCTTGCCCTTGTAGGGCTCCACGGGCTTCTTGCGGAAGATCTGGGCCGAAATGAAACCAACGAGGTGCTTGTCAATCCCGCTCACGATGCAGCGCATGCCGGTGATCTCGATATTGATCCCATCGGGAATGTCAATCTCGACCGGATGCGAATACCCCACGGTGAGTACCATCTTCTTGCCACGCACTTCCCACTTGTAACCGGTGCCTTCCAGTTCCAGCGTCTTGCTGAAGCCATTTGTCACACCAACCACCAGATTGTTGACCAGCGCACGGGAGAGGCCGTGATTGGCGCGGTCCTGCGGCTTGTTGCTGGGACGAGAGAAGCTGATCGTTCCATCCTCGATCTTGTAGACGATCGTCGGGGGGATGGTGCAGCTGAGCGTGCCGAGCTTGCCCTTGACTTCAAAGGCGTTGCCGGTCGTCTTCACGTCCACCCCATCGGGGATAAATATCGGTTTGTTGCCAACTCGGGACATCTGCTGCTCCTACCAGACCTGCACCAGCAGTTCTCCACCGACATTGTTGCGACGCGCTTCCTTGTCAGAAAGCACACCACGACTGGTCGACAGAATGCTGATGCCGAATCCGCCCCGCACCCGCGGGAGTTCCATCCGGCGCACATAGACGCGCCGGCCGGGGCGGCTGACCCTCTCAAGCTGATTGATCGGGCTGACGCGACGCAGTTCGTCCGCGTAGCGCAGCTTGATCTTTATTTCCTTGAAAGAAGTTCCCTTCTTGTTTTTAGTCTCGACCACATCCCAGCCCTCGACGAAACCTTCGTCAGCCAGGATCTTTGAAATGGCGGCCTTCATCGCACTGAAGGGAGCGCTGACGCTGTCCTTACGGGTACGGACGCCATTTCTGATGATCGTGATGAAATCAGCGACTGGATCGCTCTGACTCATATATCAATTCTCCTACCAGGAAGCTTTTCTCACGCCAGGAATCTGACCTTTTAGAGCCAGTTCCCTGAACATGTTGCGGCACATCTTGAAGTCACGCATGAATCCACGCGGACGACCCGTCAGGGCACAGCGGTTGTGCTCCCTGGTGCTGTACTTGGCCTTCTTCTTGGACGCTACTATCTTGCTGGTTTTTGCCATAAGGATACTCGCTAAGCCACCTTTGCCACAGTGTCGAAGTCGTTGAACGGCATGCCCAGCTGCGCGAGCAGGTAGGCCGCCTCAACATTGTTGGTTGCAGACGTGACTATGCTGATCTGCATCCCCTTCATGTACTCAATTTCGTCGAAGTTGATCTCCGGGAACACCATCTGGTCCTTGAGACCGAGGTTGTAGTTCCCACGACCATCAAAGTTGCGGACGCTCACTCCCTGGAAGTCCCTTACACGCGGAAGCGTGACAGTCACGAGCTTGTCCATGAAATGCCACATCAGGTGCCCCCGCAGGGTCACCATGCAGCCGATCTTCATGCCGTCACGCAGCTTGAAGTTACTGATCGACTTGCGGGCCGTTGTGACCATGGCCTGTTGCCCGGTGATCGTCGTCAGGGTCTTGACCGCCGCCTGGAGGGCCTTGGGGTTGTCACGCCCCTCTCCCACACCGACGTTCAGCACGATCTTCTGGATCCGCGGCACGACGTTGATATTGGAATATCCGCGTTCCTTCAACAGGTGGTCGCGAACCTCCAACTCATACTTCATCTGCATTCTGCTCTTTGCCAGTGCCATGTTGTTACTCCGAATCGATCAGCTGGTCGCTGACCTTCGCATATCGCAGCCAGCGATCGCCCACGCGACGACGGCCCACTCGCGAGGGCTTGCCGGTTGTCTTGTCAATCACCATCAGGTTGCTCAGGTGGATAGGCATGGCCACGGTGATGATCCCGCCGGGCTGTCCGCCGGGCTGGCTCTTCACGTGCTTCTTGTACTCATTGAGTCCCTCGACGATGCATTTCATCTTCTTGGAATCAACCGAGACCACCTTGCCACGGCGGCCCTTTTCCTTGCCAGTGAGCACGACCACCTCATCGCCCTTCTTGACCTTGGTCTTGACGACGGTTTCATTGACGTTCTTTGTTTTGATGAACCTAGCCATCAAAGCACCTCCGGAGCCAGCGAAATGATCTTCATAAAGCCCTTCTCGCGGAGTTCACGAGCGACGGGCCCGAACACGCGGGTTCCGCGCGGGTTGAGCGACTCGGGGTCGATCAGCACCACGGCATTGTCATCAAATTTGATGACGGAACCGTCACGCCTCTGGGTCGGGAATTTCTGGCGGACTACGACGGCCTTGACGACCGTACCCTTCTTGGCTGCGGAGCGCGGGGCGGCCTGCTTGACAGTGCAGACGATGATGTCACCGATCTCTGCTGTCTTCTTGCGGCCGCGGCCGAGCACACGGATGGTGAGCACTTCCTTGGCTCCCGTGTTATCGGCTACTCCCAGTCTGCTTTCCTGCTGGATCATTGCTGCTTCCTTTAGTGGCCCGGGGCGACCCGGATGATTTCCTTGAGCGTCCAGGACTTGCGCCTGGAGATCGGACGGCATTCCTCGATCCGGACGAAATCGCCGACCTGGGCCTTTCCTTCCTCATCGTGCGCCATGAACTTCTTGCGTACACGGACGTATTTCTTGTAGAGCGGATGCTGGGTGGTTCGCACCACCTCCACAACGATGGATTTCTCCATGCTGTCACTCACCACTTTTCCTGTCTTCTGCTTGCGCGGCATCTTAGTTAGCGCCTCCCTTGCTCAGTTCCTTCTCACGGATCAGGTTGTAGATGGCCGCGAGACGGCGTCGGGTCTGCGGAATCATGCGGTAGTTCTCAAGCTTGCCGCTGATCCGGTCCATGCGGTGCGTGAACGTCAGGCTCTTGAGCTCGATCGCTAGATCGCGCAGCTCGGTGACCGACTTGTCACGCAGTTT
The DNA here is from genome assembly GCA_024645305.1 of Planctomycetales bacterium. Lineage (GTDB taxonomy): Bacteria > 4484-113 > 4484-113 > 4484-113 > JAFGCY01 > JAHEFU01. The sequence continues at coordinate 5,349 of JAHEFU010000062.1, read as the reverse complement.
TTCCTCTTTGAACCACTTGTTGGTGCTCATGGTTATTTCAGCTCCAGCTTCTCGACGATCTTGCACTTGATGGGCAGCTTGTGCATGGCGCGGATCAGGGCCTCGCGGCACAGCGGCTCATTGTCAGCTACATGGACCTCGAACATAATCTGGCCGGGCCTGACAACGGCAACGTAGCCTTCGACATTTCCCTTACCCTTACCCTGGCGGGTTTCCGCCGGCTTCTTCGTATAGGGCTTGTCCGGGAAGATCCGGATCCACATCTTGCCGAACTTCTTGATCCGGCGGGAGATGGTGATGCGGCAGGATTCAATCTGATTGGCCTTGATCCAGCTTGGCTCAAGGGCCATCAGGCCGAAACTGCCATACAGCACGTCACAGCCGCGGTAGGCCTTGCCCCTCGTATTGCCGCGATGCGGTTTGCGGTATCTGGTTCTGCTGGGTGTCAACATCAGCTGGCCTCCTCAACTCGCTTCTTCTGCGGCACGACCTCTCCGGTGTAGATCCAGACCTTCACGCCGATGGCACCGGCGATCGTCCTGGCAACACCGTTGTGGTAACTGATCTTGGCCCGCAGGGTGTGCAGCGGCACCTTGCCGCGCTTGATGTATTCGGTCCTGCTCATTTCCGCACCGTTCAGGCGGCCGGCGACCATCAGCTTGCAGCCCTTGGCTCCGGACTGCATGCAGCGCTTCATCGTCTGGCGCAGTACACGGCGGAAGTTGATGCGCTTCTCGATCTGCGTGATGATGTTGCCAGCCACCACGCGAGCGCTGAGATCCGGCTTGGACTCCTCGTAGAAGTCAAGATGGATATCCTCAGTTGTCTTCAGTTCCCTGCGCAGCCGGGAAATCAGCTCCTCGCGGCGGGCGCCGCCCTTGCCGACTGCGATGCCCAGGCGCACAACGAAACAGTTGATGATCACCTTGCCGATGTAGCGGTTGATCACCACGCGGCTGAGCTGCGCCGTGAACAGTTCCTTGTCAAGGAACTTGCGGATCTTGATGTCTTCAATCAGATAATCCGCGTACTTGCTGCGGTCGGCATACCAGGTGCTGTCCCAGTTCTCGGTAATGCCGAGGCGGAATCCCTTTGGATGTGTCTTCTGACCCACTAACTAGCTCCTTCTTAGCTGCCTGCGACAGCTGACTTGCTGCCCGGCTTGACGTCGAGTTCGATGGTCACGTGGCAGGACCGCTTGAAGATCCGGAAGGCACGGCCGCGGGCCCGCGGCTTGATGCGCTTCATGGTCGGACCCTGGTCTACCATCACGTTGCTCACAAAGAGATCCGTGGGGTCCAGGTCGTTGTTGTTCTGTGCGTTGGCAATCGCACTGCGCAGCAGCTTGTGCAGGGTCTGGCAGGTCGGGCTGCTCTGCAGGGCGAGGATTGCCAGGGAACGGTCAACGGGCTCACCCTTGATCGTGCTGGCAAAGCGCCGCACCTTGAGGGGCGGCACGCCGAAGTTCTTGAGACGGGCGTAGGTCTTCATCGCTTGCCCTTCCTTTCATCCTTCATGTGACTGCGGAAATTGCGCGTGGGAGCGAACTCGCCGAAGCGATGTCCCACGAGATCCTCAGACACGAAGACCGGATACCATTTCTTGCCGTTGTACACTTCGAAGTTGTGGCCAATGAACTCGGGGGCGATCATGGAGGCCCGCTTGTAGACGCGGATCACCTTGCGCTCGCCGGACTCATTGAGCTTGTCAATCTTCTCGTACAGTGAATAGTGCACGTACGGACCTTTCTTGCTGGAGCGACTCATAATTTACCTATACTCCTTACTTGACCCTGCGGTCCTTGACCAGATGACGCTTGGACTTGCTCTTGCGGCGGGTCCTGTACCCCTTGGCCAGGACTCCCGTGGCGCTTGTCGGGGGACGACCGCTGTTGGTCTTTCCCTCGCCGCCACCATGCGGGTGATCCACCGCGTTCATGACCGTTCCACGCACATGCGGGCGGCGGCCCCGGTTACGGTTGCGCCCGGCATTGCCGAGCTTGACATTGGCGTTGTCTGCATTGCTGACGGTGCCGATCGTGGCACGGCACTTGCGGTTCACACGACGCATCTCACCACTTGGGAGGCGGATGATTGCATCGCTGCCTTCCTTCGCCATCACCTGGGCGGAGGTTCCGGCGGCCCGCACGAGCTTGCCACGCTGGCCGGGACGAATCTCGATGTTGTGGATCACCGTACCGTCGGGGATGTTCTCCAGGGGCAGTGTGTTGCCAACACGGATCCCGGCATCCGGGCCGCTGCTGACCTTGTCCCCGACCTTGACACCCTCAGGGCAGATCACGTAGCTGAGCTTGCCGCTCTCATAGCGCACGAGCGCGATGAAGGCCGTACGGTTGGGGTCGTACTGGATGCTCTGGACCGTGGCTGCCTCGGCATCATTGACACGCTTGAAGTCAACGAGGCGATAGTGCTGGCGATTACCGCCACCGCGCGAGCGCACGGTGATCCGGCCGGTGTTGTTGCGCCCGCTGTGCTTCTTCTTGCGCTCCAGCAGGCTCTTCTCCGGCTTGTCCCCGCTCAATGTGGCAGCGTAGTCAATCACGCTCATCGAGCGACGGGAAGGCGTATATGGTTTGTACTTCTTGATTGGCATGTCAGTGCGCTCCCGCTAGACCGCCTCGGAGAGCTCAGCGATGCGCTGGCCCTCAGCGAGCGAGATGATCGCCTTGCGGCGTTTGTTCTTCATGTAGTCGTGGCGTCCGACCTTCTTCTTCTTGCGCGGCAGGTTGATCATGTTGACATCAACCACATCCACGTTGAAGCGTTCCTTGATGGCCCGGGCCACGTCAAGCTTGGTGGCATTGACGCTGACCTGGAAGACATACTTGCCCTCACTGACCATCAGGTCGTTGGCCTTCTCGGACAGATGGGGCTGGACCAGGATGTCCGCGTAATGGAAGGTTTTCATTATTCTTCACCTCCGTCATCGTCGCCCTTGTCAGCTGCAGGTGCAGCGGACCTGCCGCCATTCTGCAGGTTGAGCATGTCCTTGTAGTGGTCCAGCGCGCTCTGGGAAAACACCACCGCCTCACTCTCAACAAGATCCCGCACATTCAGGTGCTCCGGCGTCACCGGCCGGACGAAGGGCAGGTTGCGGGCACCCAGCCACACAGGGTTGTCACTGAGCACGACCAGGGAGATCGTACGGGCATCCACGCCGCTGAGCACGCCGTTGACATCCTTCGTCTTGGTGAAGCCGTCAAAGTCCTTGCCCTGGATGATGAATGCGCTGTCACTGAGGATGTGGTGCAGCACGGCACTGCGCAGCGCACTGCGCCGGACCTGCTTGTTGAGGTGCTTGACCTGCCGGCGCGGACGCGGCGGGAAGGCCAGACCACCACCGTACATATGCGGATTGGTGCGCTCACCCTGACGGGCGCGGCCGGTGCCTTTCTGGCGATACCACTTCGCGCTCGTGGCGCGCACATCACTCTTGCGCTTCTTCTTCGCCGTCAGCGGGCTGGCAAGCGCCACCTGGCGGAGATAGCTCTCCTGGATGTGATACGCATTTGGTTTCTCGATGAGAAGCTCCGGGAGCTCCTTGAGCTTGACCTTCTTGGCCATGTCCTACTCCTCTCCCTCAGCGGCGGGAATCTCGGCTTCCGGCCGCTCGCTGATCCGGTTGACAAACAGTGTGCTGCCATTGGGGCCGGGCACGCTGCCGGATACCGCAATCACGTTGAGGGCCTTGTCATATTCGAAGATTGTGAGACCCTTGATGGTCACCCGCTCGCTGCCCATATGGCCGGGACGGCGGCTGCCCTTGAATACACGGGCGGCATCCGTAGCACCGTTGGACTGCGGGCGGCGGTTGTCAGGGTCACCGTGGGTCCGGTTCTGTCCCTTGAAACCGTGGCGCTTCATCGCTCCGGCGAAACCCTTACCCTTGCTGGTACCGGTCACGGCGACCTGGTCCCAGCGGGCCATGAATTCGGCGGGATCGTGCTCCTGGCCGACTTCGAGTCCCTCAAGCTCCTCGGGGCTGAGCCGGATCTCGTAGAACTTGCTCAGGATCTTGTCAGTTCCGGCCTTGGCCAGGACTCCCTTCGTGGGCTTGTTGATGCGCTTCTCCAGGGTCTCGCGATAGGCGATCTGGACGGCGCTGTAGCCGTCCGTCTCGTTGCGCTTGATCTGGGTGATAACGACCGGAATGGGCTGCAGCAGCGTCACTGGCACCGTGGTGCCGGTTCCGTCAAATGCGGAGGTCATTCCGATCTTCTTAGCTGGTATCTTCTTGATCATTGCTTTTCCAGAAAAAAGGGCATCGCAATGATGCCCATTGGTTCCTAGTCCTAGACCTTCAGCTCCACATCCACACCACTCGGCAGGTCAAGCGCACTGAGGTGCTCGACTGTCTGGGAGGTGGGGCTGAGAATGTCAATCACGCGCTTGTGTGTCCGCATCTCGAAGTGCTCGCGGGACTTCTTGTCAACGTGCGGGCTTCGCAGCACACAGTAGACCCGGCGCTCCGTCGGCAGCGGAATCGGGCCGACAACGCGGGCCCCGCTGCGCTCAGCGGTGGACACAATCCTCTCGACGCTCTGGTCGAGAATCTTGTAGTCAAAGCTCTTGAGCCTGATTCGAATCCTCTGTGCCATCTGGACTTTCCTTAGCTATTACTGAACATAAGAAAGGCCACGTCCCGCATCAGGACTGGCCTTTGCTTGCTGTACCACCCGACAGTCGGGGCACTTTCCACGTGGAGGAGTTACCCCGAATCGACAGGCACCACCGGGCGAAAATCCCAGTGGACTGCGGAGTGTAACATAAGAAGTACGGGCTGGCAAGAGTTTTGCAGTGACCTCGGGCATATATTCCGTTTCACAAACTCCGATTATTTCGGGAAACATCCCAACCATTCGAAGACATTACTGCACTTGGCCGGAGAGCACCACTTGCAGCTGCTTTGCAGCATTCTGCAAGCGGTCCCTGATTATGCTAAACTCCGCGCGATCCGCGATGAGCGATGATTCATTAACACATGGCACTGAGACTGAGCAGGACGAGGGAGACATCGGGATTTCTTCCGCCCAGCTGATGCTGGCACTCCAGCTCGGCATCTTCCTCCCGATCCTCGGTCCGCTGGTCGCGATCGCCATTGGTGCCATGAACCGTAATACGAAGGACGGCCGCATGATCATGCTCGGCGGCCTGGGCCTGATCCTTCTGCAGCTGGCTACCGGTATCCTGATCTGGGGCTATGTCCTGACTCATCGGACTCCGGTTCCCGGCGGTTAAACCAACCTGTTGGTTTTAAATTGATGTTTTTTGATTATTTGCAATCGTTTGGTTGATTAAACCCGAGGAGTTTAGCTGAAGGACTATCTGC